>JBJFHW010000289.1:0-1813 GCA_051893965.1 Acutalibacteraceae bacterium | reverse complement strand
AGCTTGTGGGGTCAAGGGGCGAAGCCCATTGGCGGCGGGCACCGCCCGCATGCTCTCGCGGTGGCAAAAAGCTGTAAGCTTTTACAATTACGCCGCGACATAAAGTCAGCGCAAAACTTTCACAGGAGTAAAGTTTTTTGGCGGGCACCGCCCGCATGCTCACGCGTGATAGCATGTAATAATCTTTACAATTCCACCGCGAAATAAGTAAACACTGTAATGGAAAGCGAAATCCTATGCTTGCAAAAGCGCAGGAATGACGGCAGAAGCCGTCATTGAAAACTATGCAGAAGCAGAGTTTTGCTGCTTTTATCAGTAATCATTTGATAGCTTAAAATTCAATTCAGATTTTTTATCGTAGATTCTCAAAGAAAGGAGATGCGGCGCAAATTCCTGCACCGCTGAAAGGAAAAATGCCAAAAGGTAAACATGTTCTGGCTGTTCCGAAAGGAAAGCACGTTTTCGGAACGGTTAAGGTCGGTGAAAAAGGTCAGATCGTCATTCCGAAAGAAGCAAGACAAAAGTTTAACATCAACAGCGGCGATACACTTCTTGTTCTCGGCGATGACGCAAGCGGAATTATCGTTTGCCGCCCCGACGTGATTAACGAAGCGGCAAGCAAGGTGTTCAGTCAGATGGACGGTTCGGGCTAAAATCGCTTTCAAAGCCGGATAAATAAACAGAAAGGATAAAACCGTAAAAGAAAACGGTCTTTAATTTTAAAATGGAACTCAATTCAATTTATAATGAACTCGGCATCAGTAATGCCGTGCTGAAATTTTCAAACGAAATCATAGCGTCTCTCAGAGAACGGTTTGATAAAATTGACAGTGTAAGCGAATTCAATCAGGCAAAAGTCATAAATGCCATGCAGAAAAACAGAGTGAATGCCACCTGCTTTGCCGGCACAACCGGTTACGGTCATGACGATGTGGGCAGAGACACACTTGAAAAGGTTTATGCCTCCTGCTTTCATACCGAGGCGGCTCTTGTGCGTCCGCATATCACCTGCGGCACGCATGCGCTTGCCGTTGCTCTTTCGGCAAACCTTTTGCCGGGCGATGAGCTTCTTTCTCCCGTCGGCAAACCTTATGACACGCTTGAAGAGGTTATCGGCATTCGCAAAAGCGCCTGTTCGCTCAAGGAATACGGCGTAACTTACAGACAGGTTGATCTTTTGCCCGACGGCAGCTTTGATTATGACGAAATCAAAAAAGCAATCAACGAAAAAACAAAGCTTGTCACCATTCAGCGCTCGAAGGGCTATCAGATGCGCCCGTCGTTTTCCGTTGACCAGATCGGCGAGCTGATTGCTTTCATCAAAAGCGTCAAGCCAGGCCTGAAAGTGATGGTTGATAACTGCTACGGCGAATTTGTTGAAGAAAAAGAACCGTCCGATGTCGGCGCCGATATGATGGTCGGTTCGCTGATTAAAAATCCGGGCGGCGGCCTTGCCCCGATCGGCGGCTATATCTGCGGTACGCAGGAATGTATTGACCGCTGTGCTTACCGACTGAGCGCACCCGGCATCGGTCAGGACGTCGGCGCAAGCCTGAGCGTGATGACCGCACTTTATCAGGGACTGTTTTTGTCTCCGAATGTGGTCGCGGGCGCAATCAAAGGCGCTGTTTTTGCGGCAAGCGCCTATGAAAAACTCGGTTTTCATGTTGTACCCTGCGCAAACGAGGAAAGGCACGATATTATTCAGTCCATCGAACTCGGCTCCAAAGAGGGCATGCTTGCTTTTTGCAAGGGTATTCAGGCGGCAGCCCCGGTGGACAGCTATGTGACACCGGAGCCCTGGGCAATGCCG
>JBJFHW010000288.1:0-1821 GCA_051893965.1 Acutalibacteraceae bacterium | reverse complement strand
AAGCTTCCGATCAGCTACTGTGCCTATTCAGCTTGCTTCAGAGCGGAAGCAGGTTCAGCCGGACGAGATACGAGAGGTCTTATCCGACAGCATCAGTTCAATAAGGTTGAGCTTGTTAAGTTTGTGAAACCCGAAGAAAGCTATGCCGAGCTCGAAAAGCTTACTAATGATGCCGAACGTGTGCTTCAGCTTCTCGGACTGCCCTATCGTGTTGTTGCGCTGAGCACCGGCGACATCGGCTTTTCATCTGCAAAAACCTATGACCTTGAAGTCTGGCTTCCGTCATACGGCCGTTATGTTGAAATTTCTTCCTGCTCAAACTTTGAAGATTTTCAGGCAAGAAGAGCGTCTATCAGATATAAAGACGATCCGAAAGACAAAGCAAAACTTGTTCATACACTTAACGGTTCAGGTGTTGCAATCGGAAGAACCGTTGCGGCAATTCTTGAAAATTATCAGAATGCCGACGGCAGTGTAACCGTTCCGGAAGTGCTCAGACCGTATATGGGCGTTGATGTAATTAAATAAACCGTCTTGGACGATTTATAAGCACAGCTTCCCCGCTGTGAAATACTGTATTTAAAAGAACATGGAGGATAAAAATGTATAGTGAACTTTTAGACAGCATAGGACTGATCAGAAAAACAGACAGCGAGGTTGCAGATGCGATGCAGCTGGAGCTTGAACGCCAGCGCAATAAATTGGAGCTTATTGCTTCGGAAAATATTGTTTCACCTGCTGTTATGGCGGCCATGGGCAGTGTTTTGACAAACAAATATGCTGAGGGTTATCCGGGAAAAAGATATTACGGTGGATGTGAATATGTTGATATTGTTGAAAATATTGCAATTGAAAGAGCAAAAAAACTTTTCGGCGCCGAATATGCTAATGTTCAGCCGCATTCAGGCTCTCAGGCAAACCTTGCCGTATATGCTGCTTTTCTCAAGCCGGGCGATACCGTGCTTGGCATGAGCCTTGCAGAGGGCGGCCATCTTACACACGGTTCACCGGTAAACGCAAGCGGAATTTTGTATAACTTTGTTTCATACGGTGTGGATTCAAACGGTTTCCTTGATTATGATAAACTTCGTGAAATTGCAATTGAAAACAAGCCGAAAATGATTGTTGCGGGTGCTTCGGCATATCCGAGAATCATTGATTTTGAACGTATCAGTGAAATTGCAAAGGAAGTCGGCGCAATTTTCTTTGTTGACATGGCGCATATTGCCGGTTTGGTTGCGGCAGGATTGCATCCGTCACCTGTTGCGTATGCAGATGTTGTCACAACAACAACGCACAAAACGCTCAGAGGTCCCAGAGGCGGTCTGATTCTTGCAAAAGAAGAGTATGCAAAACAGCTTAATAAAGCGATTTTCCCCGGCAACCAGGGTGGACCGCTGATGCACATCATTGCGGCAAAGGCTGTATGCTTCGGCGAAGCGCTTACAGATGAATTCAAGTCATATCAGAAACAGATAATTCTCAATTGCCGTGCACTTTCCGCAGGTCTTATCACAAGAGGCGTTGACCTTGTTTCAGGTGGAACAGACAATCACCTTTGCCTGCTCGATCTGCGCTCGCTGAACATTACAGGCAAAGAGCTTGAACACCGTCTTGATGAAGTGAACATCACAACGAACAAAAACGCCATTCCGAACGATCCGCAAAAACCGTTCGTAACAAGCGGCGTAAGGCTCGGCACGGCGGCAGTTACAACAAGGGGACTGAAAGAACAGGATCTCGATGAGATTGCAGGCTTCATTCATCTTGCAGCAACGGATTTTGAAAATAAAAAAGAAGAAATCAAAGCAGGCGTAAAAG
>JBJFHW010000287.1:0-8392 GCA_051893965.1 Acutalibacteraceae bacterium | reverse complement strand
CGGTAGTGAATGACAGTCCGGTGGACTGTCAGAGCCGCGAATGACCGAGCCCGCAACACGAGAATCAGTTCCCTGTCTCTCCGCCAAAGAAAGCACCTGCTTTGAATGCGGAAGGTTACTAAGGACAGTTTATAAAAACAGTCATTACCGTGCATTGCAGAAGAAAAAGAAGCGACCGAGAGAGATTAACGTCTTCCTCGGTTCTTCTTTTATATTTACATTCACATGTTTGATTAACCTCTTGTTATAAGGTAAAATGAAGCTACCAAATAGCAGGAGGTTATTTTTACGAGCAGAAAGGTAAAAATCAGGTTTACGAATTTTGAATGCAATTTGTGTTTTTTTATTTTATTTTTATTAAGCCTTCAAATTCTTCCGTTTCGCCGAACTGCGATACCGAAACTATATAGTCTCCCTTCGGCGCGGTTTCTGAAACGGTAAAGGTGCAGGTGCTTTCATAGGTGTAACCGGTTTTTATCAGCTCCTCCGGCCACTCACAGTCGAGCTCGTCCTGATAGCCGATGTCATACGCAGTCACTCTTTTTCCGTCGATTTCCTGATAAATATAAACATCCAAAGAGTCAAAGGCGACCGCCTTAAATGGTCTTCCGACATTTTCGGTTGTGATGCGAAGCTCGATTCTGTCCCCGGGTTCATATTCACAGACACCTGAGGGAACGGTGCAGGTAAAATTCATTTCTTTCGGCGCGTTGCCGTAGACCAGCCCTGCGAAAAAAAGGTATATAGCAATCAAAAAGCTTTGTATTCTGAGTAACATGGTAATTCCTCCTGATTCGTTCTAAAAAATTTGTTGATTGCGTTGCCGCTCTGTAACCGTGAAAACAACAGAGCAGTCTTTTTTGATTAATCTTCTAAGTCAGCTTAAACACTTATTATTGATTTGTTTGAGAATACATCTAAATAGATACACCTCCTTTGCAATACGATAGCATGAGGCACCGGCACGGACAAGCTATTATGCAAAAATGCCGAATTTTCGCGTCAAAACGCAGATTAATCCCAATTGTACGCTTATGTGTTTTATGTTATACTATTATGGGTGATTGTATGAGAATTCTTATATGCGATGATCAACAGGAATTTATTAATAAACTGAAAACACACATAGAAAAATTTATGCAACAGCATTCTGTCAGCTTCCAGATTGACGCAGAAAACGATCCAAAAAAAGTCATGGAGAGCGACAGTGTATATCAGCTTGCCTTTCTTGATATTCAAATGAATGAAATTAATGGTATATCTTTGGCAAAAGAGCTAAAACTGAGAAACGGCAAAGTTGTAATTTTCTTTATAACATCTTACAATCAATATCAGGATGACGCTATGGACTTAAGAGCGTTTCGCTTTTTTGAAAAGCCGTTCGATCCGGAACGTCTTAATTCCGGTCTAAAAAAAGCAATGGAATACATTGATGAAAGCTACATTGATTTTTATGTTTACACCGATAACGAACAGAAAAAGGTTCTGACCGACGACGTGATTTACGTTGAAAGAGGCAACAGAAAAGTTACGCTCGTGACAACCGACGGAAAATATACGACAAAGGAATCGTTTGATGAATGGTGTAATATCCTTCAGAATTCTTTCTTTTACCGGGTACATAAATCCTTTCTTGTCAATCTGCATTATGTGACAAGCTATAAATATTCAGAGCTGATTGTTCAAAACAGTATTCGGATTCCCATTGCTTCACGAAGACAGGCGGACTTTCATAAGTTCTGGTTTGCTTATCTCAGGAGGCGCTGAGCATGGTGGTGAATATACTGTTTTTTCTTGTTTTCTTTTTTGAAATGCTGATATCTGCAATCTTTTTCAGCAGTATTGCTGAAAAAAAATTCAATCTGCCTTTGATTATTCTTATAGGAACCGTTATTTTTGAAACAGGGACGCTCATTAACATCTTTCTGGTCAGCACGGTCTGGTTAAATGTCTTATTCTCATTTGTTGCAAATTATGCTTTTTCTGTATTCTGCTTTAGAATTAAAAGCAAAAAAGCTGCGTTTTATTCCCTTGTACTGGTTGCGGTTTCGACCTTTATAGAACTTGCAACGCTCTTTATAATGACTCCTTTTGCGAATTTGTATGTGCCCGATTATCGCTCAGACTCTATTTTGCTTGTTGTCGAGATGATAATCAGTAAAACGCTTTATTTTATCATTGCCATGCTTTTGATAAAAATTTCTCAAAAGGACAATACAATTTTAAAAATCCCGGCTGCATTTTACATTTTTCCTTTGATCACGTTGGTTGCGGTTATATGCTTTTGGTATATAAGCTTCAATCAGAATTTGAATTTCAAAAATCAGATTATTTTGGGAATTGTCAGCGTACTGCTTTTTCTTGCAACAATCGTTGTTTTTTTCTCTTTTCAGTCAAATGCACAAAAAGAAAACCGGATGCTTTTGCTGCAGCAGGAAAAAGATAAAATCAAAACAGATCTCACATATTATGATATTTTGGAACGGCAAAATAACAATCTCAGATCTTATGCGCACGATACGAAGAATCATTTATCTGCGATTAAAAATCTTAATTCAAATCCGCAAATTGATTCCTATATTACCGAAATGATTGAACGCCTGGAGGATTACGGCAAGGTGTGCCGCAGCGGGAACCGAATTCTTGATGTTATCATAGATAAATATGTTACAGAATGCAAGCTTAACCATATCACGTTTGATTTTGACATCAAAAGCAATAATCTCTCCGACCTGGATGATTACGACACGGTTACGGTTTTAGGCAATCTTTTGGATAACGCCGTTGAAGCGGCGGGGAAATCCGAGAACAAACATATCCGTCTTGAGACGGATTACAGAAATAATTTTTCCGTAATTATCCTATCAAATTCCTGTGGGCAAAGTCCGGTGTCAAACCGTTGTGAAATTCCGGCAACAACCAAAAGCAACAAGCGTTTGCATGGCTTCGGACTGAAAAGTGTCAAAAATACCGTGAAAAAATATAACGGTGATATTGCTTTTGACTATGACGCCGAAAAGAAAGAATTTACCGTAACGGTTATGACGGAGCATCAGTCATAAAGGACGCCGAACTCTACAGAGAAAAGCAGCCGATTTTCGGCAAAGCATGATAATGAGAAAGGAATTGCCATGATACAGAATATCGCTCTAATATTTATTTATTCTTTTGAGATGCTCATAGAATACATCTTCTTTTCAAAAATTGCCGAACCAAAAAACCACATCGGTCTTCGGATTTTAGCCGGTATTCTTATATTTGACAATGCGGTTATTATAAATGCGTTTTTTTCTAACTCCATATTGATTAATGCGATATATTTTTTTGCCGCAAACCTGATTGCTTCTTTTCTATGCTTTTCGCTGCCGATTTTGCAAAGGCTTTTTTATGTGGTTGTGCTTTATATTTTCTCGGTTCTGCCTGAATTCGGAACCATATTCATTCTTTCCTGCATTTTCAAAGTCGAGGCAAATGCCTACAATTCAGATCCGGCTCTTTTAATCATGATCGGCTGTATCAGCAAATCTCTCTATTTTATTATCAGTCTTATTCTTTTGCGATTTATTGAGAAAGATAAGGAGCACTCCGGCTTTCCTCTTACCTTTTATCTTTATCCCTGCTCTACCGCATTTTCAATCATTTTGTTTTGGGTGCTCGCGATAAAATATGTATTTTCCTATGGAATCCGTATAGCACTTGTCATAGCAAGTCTGGCCCTGCTTGGCGGAACAATCGTACTCTTTCTTTCGTATCAGCAAAGCTTGAAAAAAGAGAAGCAGTATGTTGCGGTAAAAGGTGAACTTTTTCGTGTGAGAACCGAGAAAACATATTACGACATTTTGGAGCATCAGAATCAACAGCTGATGATATACGCCCATGATGCCAAAAATCATTTAACCGCAATCAAAGGGCTGAATACCAATCCCGAGATTGACGATTATATATCAAAAATGATCAGCAATCTTTCCGATTACAGCAATGTCTGTCACAGCGGGAACATGATGCTCGATGTCATTTTAAATCGCTACAAGACCGAAAGTAAAATGAAAGACATAAGTTTCTCTTTCGATGTCAAATTATCCAACCTTGGTTATGTAGATAATTTCGATCTGGTAACGATACTGAACAATTTATTGGATAATGCTTTTGAAGCCGCTGAAAAATCAAGCGAAAAAATGGTTTCGATTGAAACAGACCGCCGCAATCATTACGAAGTGATCATCATAACCAACAGCTGCGACCAGGAACCAATCATAAAAGAAAATCATCTGATAACAACAAAGAAAGAAAAAGCAATACACGGATTGGGGCTAAAGAGCGTATCGGAAGCTTTAAAAAAATATGACGGAGATATTGATTGGGAATATATTAAAGATAAAAAGCAATTTATTTCAACTGTCATGATAAAACAACCGACAACTTGACAAATTAGATATTCAATAAAAATCGGCATTTTTGCCGATTTTTTCTGCATTTTGCAGCTTTTATTGAACGCTGCATTTTTATTATATATAATCAATTTAGTAAAAATCAAACAAGTTTATGGGGGTGATTCATATGAAAAAATGTTTTTCATTTTTCTTAAGTCTGCTTTTTTTGACTTTGCCGTTTATTGTTCCGAGTGGATTTGCCTATGCAGCAACAAAAGAAGAACTCGAACAAAAAATCAGTGATATTGACAGTCAGATTGCAGAAAACAAGAATCAATTGTCACAGCTTGAAAACCAAAAGAACACAAAGCAGGAATACCTTGACACTCTTGAAAATCAAATCAGTACAATCGAAAGCAAGGTTACTGCTCTTGAAACACAGATTGAATCGATTGACGGAGAAATCGAAACATGTAACAGTAAAATCAAACAGCTTCAAAACGAAACCGCCGTTATTAAAGATGAAATCAGTGCAGTAAATCAAGAAATCAAACAGACAAACACAAAAATTGAATCTTCAAAAGGATTGCTTTGTGAAAAGCTTCGTTGTGCCTATATGAACAATAATCAATCAAATCTTCAGATTCTGATGGGATCTGAAAACCTTGCTGATTTTCTCACAAGACTTGAACTGATGAAAAGAATCAGTCAAGAAGATAAAAAAGTCATTGATGAATTCAAAGAAACGGCAGACAAGCTGAAAAAATCAAAAGCAGAGTTGACCGAAAAGCAGGCACAGCTTGATGAAAAAAACAAGCAACAGCAAGAGCAAAAAACACAGTTAGTCGAAAAAAAGAAAGAACTTGTGCGCAAACAAAGCGAACATGGCAAAGCGATAAAACAGCTTGAAAGCAATTATGCCGAGATAGAAAGCTACATTTCACAGCTTGATAAAAACAGTGCCATTTATAAAAACTATATTAAAAACCTTCAAGAAGAACGAGCGGAAGCAGACGCTGAAATTGACCGCATTATCAATGCGTATCAGGCGACAACACAGCCGACAACCGTTCAAGAGGAAACATTGCCTGCCTCCAATAACAATCCGACCTCACCCGGAACTACAAATCCGCCGTCAGCCGCTTATACTTCGGGCGACACATGGGCATGGCCGCTCGGAAATGCATCTTGCTATATCAGCAGCGGCTTTGGCTACAGAGATGCAAGCATTTCCGGTTGGGCTTTTCACGGTGGCATGGATATTACCGGCGGAAATATTTACGGTAAAACGATTTATGCTTCTCGAGCCGGTACAGTTGTTACGGCAACATGGAGTACAAGCAGAAAAGGCTATGGCAATTATGTTGTCATAGATCACGCAGACGGCTATATGACATTGTACGGACACTGTTCAAGTTTGCTTGTAACAACCGGTCAAAAAGTTTCCAAAGGACAAGCTATTGCCAAAGTCGGAGACAGCGGAAACGTAACCGGAACGCATCTTCACTTTGAAGTGCGATATAACGCAGTTAAGCAAAATCCGGCGAATTATGTCAAAAAACCATAACTTTTATGATGTTTTGTTATGTGTATTATGGAGCTCACCATATCTTCTAATACCCAAAAGGATTCATAAAAATGAAAACACGGTGTAGCCGTAATTGACTACACCGCATCTTTTATCCAATCTATCCTTAGCCACCCGTACTAAATGCGGGTGCTTTTTATTTTCATAATCAATAACGATTAACAAAAACAAACTTTTAATTAATATTTTCATTTTTTTCATTCTCCGCCCCAACCGGAGCATCATAGCACAGCGCCCTGTCGGAATCACATATGCCTTTGGTTGTCGGGTCAACAAGCACGCCGATCGTTGTAAGCGCCGAAATAATCGCCGTGACCGCATTAACTATTTTGTCTTCTGATATAGTGGGCACAACACCGAACAGACCGAGTACGGTGTAAACAAGCGCAATCACCGCCGGAATAACCGTCAGCCAGAACACGGGATTTTTCAAACGAACTTTCCAGTTGATTTTCATATGCATCACCCCATTAAATAATTTATGCACACAAATAATATTTGATATATAACCCCATGCAGAGTTTTGCCGATTTACTGTTTCTGTCTCAAATTTCCGAAACAACGTTTAAGCGGTGCAATCCGCATGGATTACACCGCTTTTGCCGTTTATATGAAACAATTTAGGGTAATTTGTCTATAAATCAGTATGATCAGGGCGATGCCGAAAACATACTACTATATAATTACTCAAAAAAGATTCTTAAACCAATTGATTATTTTTCTGAAGAACGCTGCAATTTTTGCAAAGAAGCTTGAACTGATCGTTGCACCGCAGTTGTCGCAACTGTTGTCGCCGTCGCTGT
Organism: Acutalibacteraceae bacterium; assembly: GCA_051893965.1. GTDB lineage: Bacteria > Bacillota > Clostridia > Oscillospirales > Acutalibacteraceae > UBA6857. Next base: position 1,631 of record JBJFHW010000287.1, on the reverse strand, counting down.
CAACATGACCGGTCATGGCAATTGCTTCTGTAACAGTATCACCGCAAACAGCGCAGGTGTAAGTTTTTATGCCTTCTTCAGTGCAGGTAGCTTCTTTCGTAACAACACCGCTGTCATAGGTATGACCGGTTGCAGGGATCTGAACGGTTTTTGTTTCACCGCCGACAGAGCAGATGTAGGTCATAACACCGTCTTCTGTGCAGGTAGCTGCTTTTGTAACAACACCGCTGTCCCAATTATGGTCAAGTTTTTCAATTTCCTCGGTGTACGAAGAGCTGCAACGCGAGCAGGTATAGGTTCTGACTCCGGTTTGTAAACATGTTGCAACGGTTGTCACAACACCGTCGCCGTAATCGTGACCGAGAGCTTCAATCGGTTCGCAGCCGGAAAGGATCTTTCCGCAGTCTGCGCATTGAACGCCGGCGGCTGTACCTGCTTCGGTGCAGGTGGCGGATACCGCAGAAACCTCTTGTGTGTTTGTGTGTTCACACTCGGCAAAGTAAGGAAGTAAACCGAATTCTCTTACAAGGTTAAGAATTGCCGGAACAAGATCTTGTTTGACGCTGTTAATGCTTCTGATGGTATTTGCAGCTATCAGGGCACAGTTTTCACTTGAAGTAAATTCCTGCTGAACAGATGCTGAGTCCGCATAGATGTCAGCGTCAATTGCTTCGGGGAATACGCAATTATAGCTGTGCTCAAACGCATTGATCAAAGCCTTGTTTACCGAGCAGTTGCCTGCAAGCTCATCTTCTTTAACCTCAAAGAGTCTGAGAAGACCGTCAAAATCGCCTGCAAGGCAGTCTGTAAAGATAATGTCGAAAAGCTTTGCAAAGTCAACCGCATAAAGCTCGTTGTCACTTGCATTGGAGAGCAAACAGCTCATAGGAAGCACTGCATTTGCAAGACTGCTGAGCTTATCAAGAGTTGCTGCGTCCTGCGCAATATCGTCGGAAACAAGAACGATACCTTTCGTCAGCTCAATCAGTCTGTCTGTAAGAGCAGAAAGCGTAGCTTCCCAGTCGCCGTTGTTTTCAACCCCGAGAGCAAAAGTAATGACCGGCGCTGTCATTTCAAGCTTCGCAAATGCATCGGCAAGTTTTTCGTTTGCGGCAGCAACTGCCTTGTCAGCGGCATAATCCGCTGTGAAGCAGACAAGGTCAACAACCTTTGCCATAATAATATTTTTGGCATTTTCCGCTTCGTCATTGAGAGCAGAAACATCATCTTTTGTATAGCTGTAACTGAAATCGGCAAAAACGCCCTCAGTCTGAGCATTCAGCTTATCGACAACGTTGCCGAGTACATAATCCGTAACTCCGATTGCCATAGCATCAAGCGTATCCAGATCCTCAACGATCAAATGCAGATCATAGAGAATTCCGCTTTCATCTTTAACAAGCATATCGCAGCCCATTCTGATGCCGCAGACATAAAGGTTTTCAACATCTGAGAAATCCATATTGTAAAGCATGGAAGCGTTAAAACCGTGCTCAGAGGCAAAAGCCGAACCGAAATCAACGGTTTCGGCAAATGCGGCAAATTCGTTTTCATCCATAAACTGCTTTGCCAAGGCAAGAAGTCCGTTGACGTTTTCGCAAAGCTTTTTCATGTTGGCGGTGAAGTTCTCG
>JBJFHW010000286.1:0-8445 GCA_051893965.1 Acutalibacteraceae bacterium | reverse complement strand
AATATAAATTCCAATAAAAAGATTATCTGTATGGTTAGTTGAAACATTATTCTGTTCAAGACAAATTTTTAACAATTCCCCGAATCTCATATTCTTCTACCTTCTTATAACCTCTGATTTACAGAAAAAACAAGTTATATTAAATTTTATTTTAGCATATAAGATTTTTATTTTGTTTCTCAATCAAAAATATATTGAATTATTTTTATTTAAGACAATATTTTTTGAGCATTAAATGGCCGTTTTCGCTATATTATATTTATGATTTTATATATTTTAAAAATGTAAAATATTTATTTAGAAAATACAGTATAAAGTTCTGCACAATGTGTTTTCTGAAACAAAAACCGCACTTTGCCAAAAAAACAAAATGCGGTCATTTTTTGTTATTTCAAGAATTGTTATCAACCGATGAGCTTTGCCTGAACATAATCAAAACCGAGCCTTGCAATGGTATCTGCAAAACGCTCACCTGCAATTCCCTCATCGCGGAAAAGGCAGATTGCCTTTTCAACAACACTCAATACCTCTTCTTCATCGGTAAAGATCTTATCAAGGAATTTTGCATGAGCGGTTTTCTTGCCCCATCTTCCGCCGATATAAATGCGGTAGCCGTTCTGACTTTTTTCAAAAGCTTTAAACGGACATTTTTGGAAGCATCTTCCGCAATGATTACATTCATCGGTGTCAATATTGATTTTTCCGTCAACAACCTTTGCGGCCTTTATCGGACAGCCGGCTTCAATAATGCACTTCTTACAGTTTCTGCACTTTTCATAGTCCGGATTCGGCACTCGCTGTCCCATGATGCCCAAATCGTTCAGATCGGGCTTTACGCAGTTGTTCGGGCAGCCGCCGACAGCAATTTTGAATTTGTGCGGCAGAACCTCGTCTCTGTAGCCTTTATAAAATCTGTCATGAATTTTTTCCGAAAGTGAATAAGTGTCAATCAGTCCGAAAACGCAGGTGGTTCCCTTGCAGGAAACAACCGGTCTGACCTTGGCTCCCGTTCCTCCGGTTTCAAGGCCGTTTTCTTTGAGAAAAGCGATGAGCGGATCAATATTTGCATAAGGCACACCTTGAATTTCGATGGTAAGTCTTGTTGTCATGGCAATCTTGCCGTTTCCGAACTTATCGGCCGCCTCGGCAATCGCTCTGCTTTCTTTTGCGGATATTTTGCCGTTTTTGGTGATAACTCTAGCGTTGAACTTGTCTTCGGTTGTTTTATCACGAAGAAAACCGAGACCTTTCACTCTTTTTATTTCATTTGCAGGAACCGTACATTTTACTCTTGTGTTTTCTGTCAAATTAATCGCCTGACTTTCTTTTACCGATTTTTGCAAACATCGGCTTTATTTAATCACTGTTATAGTGTTCGCTTAATTATAGCAAAAAATCAGATTCGATGCAATATATTTAGATACTTATTTTAACTAACATTTATTGACAAATAAAAGCCCTGCCCAAACAGCCGTAAACTGTTTGAGTAAGGCTTTTAAAATTTTATTCAAAATACTTCACAGCATTTTTGAACATTCCGATATCGTAATTACCCTCAACATTTTTGTAAAGTCCTGTGTCCCAACGCTCACTGTGACCCATTTTGCCGAATACTCTGCCGTCGGGGGAAGTGATTCCCTCAATGGCATAAGCGGAATTGTTCGGGTTGAAGTGAATGTCGCCCGTTGCGTTGCCGTCAAGGTCGCAATACTGCGTTGCAATCTGACCGTTTTGTGCAAGCTGTTTAATCAGCTTTTCATCAGCAAGGAAACGGCCTTCGCCGTGAGAAATGGGAACGCTGTAAACCTCGCCGACCTTTGCCGAAGAAAGCCACGGAGATTTATTGGAGGCGATTACCGTTCTGACAATTCTTGACTGATGTCTGCCGATGGTGTTGAAAGTCAGCGTCGGGCAGTTTTCATCGGTGTCAATAATTTTTCCGTAAGGCACAAGACCAAGCTTGATCAGCGCCTGAAAACCGTTGCAAATGCCGCACATCAGACCGTCACGCTCTTCAAGCAGCTTTGTCACTTCTTCTTTTATCTGCGCATTTCTGAAAAATGCGGTGATAAACTTGCCTGAGCCGTCCGGTTCGTCGCCGCCGGAAAAGCCGCCGGGAATGAATACGATCTGAGAATCTTTCAGCTCTTTTGCAAAATACTGTGCAGATTCTGCAATACCGGCAGAAGTCAGATTGTTGATAACAATAATCTTCGCCTCGGCGCCTGCTCTTTCAACAGCCTTTGCGCTGTCATATTCGCAGTTTGTTCCCGGGAAAACGGGAATGAGCACTTTCGGTTTTGCGGTTTTGATTTTCGGCGTCGGCCAGGACGAAGCCGAGTAGGAAAGATTTTCAATCGTGCCCGGATTCTGCTTGATGTTGCACGGATAAACCTTTTCAAGCTTGTTTTCATAAAGGGAGAGAAGTGCTGAAAGTTCAAGCACACTTTCACCGTATGAAATTTCTTCTTTTTCGGTCGTATAACCAAGAAGCACTCCGTCTGTTACATCGTCTGCCACTTCAAGAATAAACGCACCGTAGTTATAGCCGAAAATATCGTCATTGGTAAGCTTCTTATCAAAAGCAAAGCCGATGCCGTTTCCGAAAGCCATTTTCATAACGGCTTCAGCCGCACCGCCGAGCCCCGGTGTGTATGCGGCATAAACCTTGCCCTGTCTCATCAGAGCGGTAACTTTTTCGAAAACTTCAAGCAGACTTTGTGTTTTCGGAAGATCGTTTTTGTCATATTCCGGGCAAAGCATGACACATTTGTGTCCGGCGCCCTTAAATTCGGGAGAAACAACCTCGCTGACCTTGCCGGTTGTGACGGCAAAGGAAACAAGAGTCGGCGGAACATCAAGCTTTTCAAAGCTTCCGCTCATGGAGTCCTTGCCGCCGATTGCGCCGATGCCGAGCTCTTTCTGCGCTTCAAAGGCACCCAAAAGAGCGGCGAGCGGCTTGCCCCAGCGTTTGCCGTCCTTGCCCGGACGCTCAAAATATTCCTGGAAAGTCAGATAAACATCTTTAAACTGTGCACCGCTTGCAATGATTTTTGAAACGGATTCAACAACGGCAAGATAGGCGCCGTGATACGGGGATTTTTCGCTGATAAACGGATTAAAGCCCCATGCCATAAATGAGCAGTCATCGGTATGCTTCTTTTCGGTTGAAATTTTCTGAACCATTGCCTGATTCGGCGTCAGCTGATTTTTTCCGCCGAACGGCATCAGCACCGTGCCTGCACCGATTGTGGAATCGAATCGTTCAGAAAGTCCGCGCTTTGAGCAGACATTCAGATCTTTTGCAAGAGCGGTATATTTTTCTTCAAAATTTCCGCTTGTGTCTTTGCGGTAATTTTCGGGTGCGGCAGGCGTAATGTCGATATGCTTTTGCGCACCGTTTGAGTTGAGGAAGTCTCTTGAAATGTCAACAATTTTTTTGCCGTTCCAATTCATAACCAGTCTCGGCAAAGCCTTTACCTCGGCAACAACGGTTGCTTCAAGGTTTTCGCTGTTTGCAAGAGCTAAAAATGCGTCGGCATTTTCTTTTTCAACAACAACAGCCATTCTTTCCTGCGATTCGGAAATGGCAAGCTCCGTTCCGTCAAGTCCCTCATATTTCTTCGGAACTGCGTTGAGATTAATTTCAAGTCCGTCGGCAAGTTCGCCGATGGCAACGCTGACACCGCCTGCGCCGAAATCGTTACAGCGCTTGATCATGCGGCAGGCTTCTTTGTTTCTGAAAAGTCTTTGCAGCTTTCTTTCTTCCGGCGCATTACCTTTTTGTACTTCTGCGCCGCAGCTTTCAAGAGATTTCAGGTTGTGTGACTTGGAAGAACCGGTTGCACCGCCGCATCCGTCTCTGCCTGTTCTTCCGCCGAGCAGAATGACAATATCGCCGTCCTGCGGTCTTTCACGGCGAACATTTTCGGCCGGAGCGGCCGCAATCACTGCGCCGATTTCCATTCTTTTTGCCGCATAACCGTCATGATAAATTTCATCAACCTGACCGGTTGCAAGGCCGATCTGGTTGCCGTATGAGGAATAGCCGGCAGCCGCGGTTGTTACAATTTTTCTTTGCGGAAGCTTGCCCTCAAGGGTTTCATCAAGGCTTCTTGTCGGGTCAGCCGCACCTGTCACACGCATCGCGCCATATACATAGGAGCGACCCGAAAGCGGATCTCTGATGGCGCCGCCGATGCAGGTTGCCGCACCGCCGAACGGTTCAATTTCAGTCGGGTGATTATGCGTTTCATTTTTGAAAAGCAGCAGCCACGGCTCTTTTTTGCCGTCTGCTTCCACTTCAATTTTAACCGTACAAGCGTTGATTTCCTCGGATTCATCAAGCTTTTCGAGCTTGCCCTCTTTTTTGAGATATTTCACCGCAAGTGTTGCAATATCCATCAGGTTTTGCGGCTTGGTTCTGCCAAGCTCTTTGCGGGTGTTTTCATAGTCTTCATAAGCGTTCTGAAGCAGTTCGTCTTCAAATTTTACACTGTCGATGGTTGTTAAAAATGTTGTGTGGCGGCAATGATCCGACCAGTAGGTATCAATCATGCGTATTTCCGTGATTGTCGGGTCACGGTGCTCTGTTTTGAAATAATCCTGGCAGAACTTGATGTCGTCCTTGTCCATTGCAAGCGCATATTTTTCAACAAAATCCGAAAGCTGCTGCTCATCAAGAGAAAGGAAACCGTCAAGCACTTCCACCTCGGTGGGTACGGTGGTTTCGGTTTTGAGCGTTTCATATTTTTCAAGCGACGCTTCGCAGGCTTCCACCGGGTTGATTACATATTTCTTGATTTTTTCAATATCCTGCTTTGTCGGTTCTCCGTAAAGAAGATAAATTTTTGCTGTTTTAACGGTCGGGCGTTCTTTTTGAGAAATGATCTGAATGCACTGCGCCGCCGAATCTGCTCTCTGGTCAAACTGACCCGGAAGATATTCAACCGCAAAGACAACCGCACCGTCCGTATCAATATCGTCTGAAACAATATCAAGCTGCGGCTCTGAAAAAACCGTCGTTTTGCAAAGCTCAAACAGATCTTTGTCTATGTTTTCCACATCGTAGCGGTTGATGATTCTGATATTGTTTACCGAACTTATGCCGAGAAAGTCTTTCACATCGCTTAAAAGGGAAGCCGCTTCGTTGGCAAGCTCCTTTTTCTTTTCAACAAAAATTCTATATACCATTCTTTAATCCTCCACTGCTCTGAGTGCTCTTTGACCGATGTCGTTTCGGTAAAAGCCGTTTTCAAACTTCACCTTTTTTGTCAGTTCATAGGCTTTTTCAATTGCTTCTTTGAGCGTGTCCGCCGTGCTTGTTACACCGAGAACTCTTCCGCCTGCGCTGACGGTTTTTCCGTCTTTGATTTTGACGCCGGCAACAAAAATGCTGCTGTTTTCGTCTGTTTCGGGAAGCTCAATTTCAAAGCCGCTTTCATATTTAACGGGATAGCCCTTGGAAGCAACAATAACGCAACAAGCCGCTTTGTCGCTGAACTTAACCTCTGTTTGAGCAAGCTTTCCTTGGCTTACGGCTTTCATGACCGTGAACAGATCGCTTTCAAGAAGCGGCAAAACAACCTGCGTTTCCGGATCGCCGAAGCGGCAGTTATATTCGATCACTTTCGGGCCGTCCTTGGTAATCATCAGCCCGAAATAAAGACAGCCGCGAAACTCTCTGCCCTCTTTTTTCATTGCTTCAATTGTGGGAACAAAAATCTCTTTCATGCACTTTTCCGCAATTTCCTTTGTGTAATAAGGATTCGGAGCAACCGTTCCCATGCCGCCTGTGTTAAGACCCTTATCTCCGTCAAAAGCACGCTTGTGATCCATGGAAGAAACCATCGGAACCACAACATTTCCGTCGGTAAACGAAAGCACGGAAACCTCGGGACCTTCCAAAAATTCTTCAATGACCACTCTGCTTCCGCTTTCGCCGAAAATTTTGTTTTCCATCATGGAGCGCACGGCATCTTTGGCTTCGTCTCTTGTTTCGGCAATGATAACGCCCTTTCCAAGTGCAAGACCGTCTGCTTTGATAACGGTGGGAACCGGTGCGGTTTCAAGATAGGAAAGTGCTTTTTCCATATCGTCAAACACTTCATATGCCGCCGTTGGAATGTTATATTTTTTCATCAGATTTTTTGAAAAAACCTTGCTGCCCTCAATGATTGCGGCATTCGCTTTCGGTCCGAAGCATTCGATTCCGGCTTCACTGAGCGCATCAACCGCTCCGAGAACAAGCGGATCATCGGGCGCAACAACGGCAAAATCAATGTTCTTTTCTTTTGCAAAGCGAACCATGCCGTCAATGTCCTTTGCGCCGATGTCAACACAAACGGCATCTTTTGCGATGCCGCCGTTTCCGGGAAGCGCATAAATGATTTCAATTTCTTTGTTTTCTTTCAGCTTTTTGATGATTGCGTGTTCGCGGCCGCCGCCGCCTACTACCATTATTTTCATATTGTAATCACCGCTTTCCTCATATATTCTCATAAATTTCTTTGGAAACAAGTTCAACCGCCTGCGGAAGAATTTTCCATTCCGCCTGCTCCATCACTCTTTTTTGAAGAATTTCGGGCGTGTCACCGTCTTCGATATAAACCGCCTTTTGCAGAATGATTTTTCCGCCGTCGGGAATTTCATTGACGAAATGTACGGTTGCACCCGTTACCTTTACACCGTAAGCAAGAGCCGCTTCGTGCACCTTTAAGCCGTAAAAGCCTTTTCCGCAAAAAGACGGAATCAGCGACGGGTGAACATTCAGAATTCTGTCTTCATGCTTTGCGGTAAAATCAGCGCTCAGAATGGACATAAAGCCCGCAAGCACAATCAGCTGAACGCCTTTTGAAACAAGAATTTCTTCGATTGCCTGTTCAAATGCTTGCTGACTTCCCTTTTCTTTTTTTGAAACCACAAAACCGGGAATGTTATGTTTTTTTGCCCTTTCAAGCGCATAGGCATTTTTCTGACTTGAAATGACGCACACAACCTCGCCGTGAGAGATGATTCCGCTGTCGCACGCATCAAGAATTGCCTGCAAATTTGTGCCGCCGCCCGAAACAAGAACGGCAATTTTTGTTTTGTTCATCTGTTTTTCCTCAAGCAATCATGATTTTTTCGTCAGATTCAATGATTTCACCGATGATATAGGCGTCCTCACCGTTTTCTTTCAGCACAGAAAGAGCAGTCTGCGCGTCCTCTTTGGAAACAACAACACTCATTCCGACACCCATGTTAAAGGTGTTGAACATATCTCTTTCGGGAATATTGCCTGTTTTGGCAATCAGATCAAAAATCGGCAGAACCTTTACACTGCTTTTTTCAATTTTTGCGCCGAGCCCGTCGGGGATGCTTCTGGGAATGTTTTCATAAAAGCCGCCGCCCGTGATGTGTGAAACACCTTTGACTCTGACTTTTTCAAAAAGAGCAAGCATCGGCTTTACATAAATTTTTGTCGGCGCAAGCAAGGTTTCTCCGATTGACTTTCCGCCGAGAGCATCAATAGGAGCTTTTATATCGGAATTTTCAACATCAAAAACTTTTCTGACAAGGGAAAATCCGTTTGAATGAACGCCGCTTGAAGGCAGTGCGATGATCACATCACCGGCTTTCATCTCTTTGTTGTTAAGTATCTTGTCTTTGTCGCAAACGCCGACGCTGAAGCCTGCAAGGTCATATTCATCTTCGGGATAAAAGCCCGGCATTTCTGCCGTTTCACCGCCGATTAAAGCAGCGCCCGACTGAACACAGCCCTCGGCAACGCCCGAAACGATCTGTGCAATTTTTTCGGGAACATTTTTTCCGCAGGCAATATAATCAAGGAAAAACAGCGGCTTTGCTCCGCAGCAAATGATGTCATTGACGCACATGGCAACACAATCGATGCCGACCGTGTCGTGCTTATCCATAAGGAAAGCAAGCTTGAGCTTTGTTCCGACGCCGTCTGTTCCGCTGACAAGAACAGGCTTTGTGATTCCTGTCATGTCAAGTTCAAAAAGTCCGCCGAAGCCGCCGATGTCAGAGCAACTTCCGTTTGTCATGGTTCTTGCAATATGCTCTTTCATCAGGTTAACCGCCTTGTAGCCTGCGGTTATATCAACGCCTGCCTGTTTATAGCTTTCGCTGAAACTTTTTTCTTTCATAGTTTTGACCGTTCCTTTCTTAAATGGCATAGTTGCGTATCAAACCCTCGCCGGGGGTTTCCTGGGCGGGCAACGCCCGCAAGATTCACGCGCGGCAGAATGAGAAAATATTGAACAGTAATGCCGCGAAATAAACAAAACGAAAAACTTTTCCCGTACAAACGCGGCAAAAGCCGTCAATCACCGGTAAGCATGTCCGTTATATCTCAAACTCAGCTTTATTTTCAGCCTTTATTATCGCAAATTTTAAATTCAAATCGGTTCTTGCCGGTATCTTTCGGCGTATCTGTCGGAT
>JBJFHW010000285.1:0-8451 GCA_051893965.1 Acutalibacteraceae bacterium | reverse complement strand
ACCCGCACCCGATTGCGATTTTATATCAGGTATGATATAATCGTCTCGATAAATTGGAATTTGTCGAACTGTTTATCGACTAATGCATGGTTCTGAAATGTGATGTACCTCCAAAAATCCCGTTCGCATTTTTGCGGACGGGATTTTACTTCTTACCTCTTCACTCTTCACTTTTCACGCTTCTCTGACTATGACGGGATTTTTGGGAAGTAAGAAGGAATAGTAAAAAAGTGTGGGCGGGACACCCGCACCCGATTGCGATTTTATATCAGGTATGATATAATCGTCTCGATAAATTTTGGAATTTGTCGAACTGTTTATCGACTAATGCATGGTTCTGATTTGTGATGTACCTTCATGATTGGTTCACAAAACAGAACCAAAGCCGAGAACCCTTGTAATATCAAGGTTCTCAGCTTTTTACGGAGCTTTTTAGTGTGAACTTCCACTGAACCCAAATGGCCGTTTTTATCAACCACTCGGATTTGAAACGGGAAAATCTGCAAAATTCAATAAAATTTCATATATAAGACCTATTTTCAAGGAAAAATGATTCCAAAAAACAGGCCTTTTTTTATTGCCCAAAAATCTATCAAAATATATAAATATATATATTACATAACCGTTACTAAGTAAAAAACAGTGACGTTTTTTTATTGTAAAGGAGGAATGTAATGCACAGCATAATCTTACACGAATATTAGCAAGAAAAAAGGAGGCAACGCACTTGCATAAATGCAAAGTTATAGCAATCGCCAATCAAAAAGGCGATGTAGGAAAAACAACAACAGCAGCAAGTTTTGTGCAAGGATTCCCACCGGCGACTATGATGCTGTTATCATAGGACACTCACAGTTCGAGAAAATCCCTATCAGTGCCGAACGGCAAAGACAGACCTTACAAAAAGAGATTGATGAAATAACGCAAACTTAACATCAACTCATGCAGTTTACAAACTGATTATTTTTCTGCTATAATATGAACAATATTACGAATAAAAAGAGATGATATTATGGGACTTTCAAAAGCAGAAATTGAAAAAATTACCAATTATCACTATGACGATATATATAAATTCTGTGTTTCAAAAACCAAGGATATTGAAGTCGCTTCAGAAATCACTCAGGAGACTTTTTTGACCTTTTTTAAAAAAGCCGATAAGTTGGAAAATATCAATATCCGTGCCTGGCTTTATAAAACGGCCGGAAATCAGACGAAAGCATATTTCAAGAAACACAATCTCAAGAATGAGAATGTTTCCTTTGACGACTGTGAAAACATTGAGACGACAGAGTCTTTTGAAGAAAACATCAGCGAAGAGGAATTTGAAGCGCTGCTTACAAAAGCTCAACGGAAAATCCTTTCGGTTCTCACTGAGGACGAAAAGAAAGTCTTTATCAAGCTGTATATTGAGAAAAAGACGGTTCGGGTTGTAAGTGAGGAGCTCGGAATAACCGAAAACAATGTGTATGTCAAATCTCACCGAATAAAAAAGAAGTCAAAGAATGTAATTTCAACAATTGACTTGTTGATTAGTGTGTTGATTTTCAAGTATTTATAACTTTTTTCGTAAATACTTGTAAGATTTTGATTTTTATTGACATATATATATAGGTGATGATTATGGAGAACATTAAAAAGAACATTCATATCAAGCTGAACCGGCTTATTGACAGTGAGCTTGAAAAGGAAAATCCGGATGCAGAGTTGATTGGTGAATGTGTTGACGGCATACTCAGACTTATGCCCGAAAGTTCTTATCAGTTAACAGCCGAACAGCGGAAAAACAATATACTCCGGATTCTGAACGATAAGACCGACCGCAGGTTCCGTTCAAAATTCGGCAGAATTCTTCTTGTTGCGGCAATCATTGCGGCTCTTCTGCTCGGCTCTGTGTTTGCTTATACAATCATTGAATATGAAATTCATGACTATGATACTTATTCGACTGTGTGGGCAAATATCTTAACAAAGTGGATTGATGAACCGGTAACGACCGATTATATTCCAGAAGGTTATGAGCTGATTGATTCAGAACAAGGCAAGCGTACGTCATCGAAAACATACTACAACGGTGAATTTTACGTCACAATAAATAAGGATTCAACAAAAAAGGTCTATATAAATACTGAATATGGTGCAGCGCATACAAGAATTTTTAATGGGATTGAGTATATCTTATATGGAGAAGATATACACGGAAGAGGAGTGTTGTGGTATGATGGAGGTTATTGCTATTCAGTAATATCTTTTATTGGGGAAGAAGAAATGTTTGAAATAGCAAAACATGTTCGTTGATTTGCACAAATAATACACATATTTTTTGTGGAATACAGAGAAAGAGGTCTTTCTCTGTATTTTTTTTGCTATTTTTTTGTAAGATTTCCTGTTTTTTCGACATATATATATGAAAGGAGGTGGAATAGACCTCGACTGCGAAAAAGCGCGCTGCATCATGTTCAAAGAACAAAAGCAGTATTATTTTTCCTGAGTAATTCTGCTTTTTTGCAATCGCATAAACTGAAAAGCATGTCATTTGCTCTTGATACATACAGCAAAAATTTGACTTTCACAGCCGGAAGTGAGACGATCGTTCGCTATGCATATCCTTGATAAAATGTTTTTTTCTCAAAAAAAGGGGGGTGATAAGCAACAATTTTATTTCAAATCAGACACATACTTGACAAAAATTATTCAATGAGGTAAAATAAAAATGAAAAAAAGAAATTTATTTTTTATTTTACCGCTTAATTCAGATTAAAAATGTTTATAAGGAGTGAAATGAATCATGAAAAAGCTTTTGTCCGCAATTTTTGCGGCAGTAATGCTTCTTTCGTCTCTCGCAATTTCTTCGTTTGCTGTTTCATATTACGGCGAAGAGGAAGCTGAGTTTATTGACGGTTATGTTTATACCGGAGAAAATGTAATCAACCATGTTGTTTACTATCTTAAAAACGGAACAACCTCCGCCAACAAAACGAAGCACAAGTATTATTCAATCGTTTCTTTCTTTGACTCGGAGGAGACCGCAAAAAACGCAACCGAAATTGAATTTGTTGATGAAATCAACGGAATTCCTGTTGAAACAACCGATTTCAGATATGCTTACATTCCGCAGGAAAACAGCAAAATCAAAAAGGTTGTTCTTCCCTCAAAGCTTTGCTTTGTCAACAAGAACGCATTCAGGGGATTTTCCGCGCTTGAAACCGTTGTTTTCCCGAAGAATTCTGAAAAGTTCGTTCTCGGAGAAAAAGCTTTTTACGGTCTGAAATCCTTGAAAAAGGTTGTAATCCGCGGCGGAGCGGTTTCAATCGGCGAAGAAGCGTTTAAAAAATGCTCTGCGCTTGAGAAAGTCACTTTTGATGTTGATTCGGTGAGCTTCGGTGAAGGCGCGTTTTCCGGTTGCAGTGCGCTGAAATCTGTCAGCTTTCCGAAAAAATCAAGCTTTGGTGAGTCGAGCTTTGCCGGAACCGGCTTTGAGGCTCTTTCACTTCCCGCAACCTCCTCGTTTAACGGCGAATCAATATTCATGAACTGCAAAAGGCTGAAAAAGGTTGAAATCACCGCTGACGCTACGGTAAAAAGCAGAGTGCTGTTGGGAGAAGAAATGTTCCGTGGCTGCAAAAAGCTTGAAACTGTCAGCGTATCTTCAAAGGTAAATAAGCTTGCTATCGGTGAAGACGCTTTCAAGGACTGCACCGCGCTGAAAAAGTTTATTATCGCAAGCAAGAGCCCCGAAATGCTCAACGGCAAGGCAGGCAGCTTTGTAAAACATATTCCGAAGACCTGCAAGCTTTATGTTGAAAACACAGAAATGAAAGCCGCAGCCAAAAAAGCCGGCTTTAAAGGCGAAATTGCGCTCACAAAGGTTTCTGTTCCGACAGTGAAAAACCTGAAGGTGGGCGGAAAAACAACCTCAAGAATCAGACTCAATTGGAACAAAGCAGATTCTGTCACCGGCTATGTTGTATATTGCTATTCGCCCGAGGCAAAGAAATATGTCAAGCTTTCCGCAACGGATTCTCTCACCTTTGTTGCAACAAATCTGAAAGCGAAAACAACCTATAAGTTTGCCGTCAGAGCATATAAGCGCGTCAACGGAAACAACTATTACGGAAGCCTTTCTGATCCCGTTGTTTGCAAGACCAGATAATTCACTGTCGGATGAGTTATGATAGGTGTCGGTATTGGAATAGGTTTTATTGTTGCAGTACAAAAGAAAAACAACAAAGCAATTATCTTAATTTCAGTTTGTCAAACTGTTGTCGACTAACGCATGGTTCTGAAATGAGACATACCTCCAAAAATCCCGTTCGCATTTTTTCGAGTGGGATTTTACTTCTTACATCTTCACTCTTCGCTTTTCACTCTTCCCCCGGCGGGAAAACGGTGCAAGCAGGCACAATGCCGGGCGCGTACCGGAACAAAGAAAAGAGCATGCCTGCGATAGTATAGGGAAAAGCAATCCGATAAACTTCTGCTGTTATTTCTTTTTGAAGCTGAAACTGAGCATTTCGCCGAAAGACGACGGCAGCGTTTTGCAGTCCGCTTTAAACTTTTTATGAATCGTTGAACCGAAGTTCAGGTTTCTCGATAACCAGATATTGACTTTATTATAGGGCTGGTATCTCTGCCCGAGGTCTATCCAGGTTTTCTTATCGACTATACTTGTGTAGTGCGTAAACGTATCAAACCCGTTTTTGCCGTGGTATTGTCCCATTCCGCTTTCACCGACGCCGCCGAAGCCCATTGCTGTGGTGATAACATGAATGTCCGTTTCGTTCACACAGCCGCCGCCAAAAGAACAGGAGGAATGAACTTTTTCAATGTTGGCTTTGCTTGATGAGAAAATATAAAGTGCAAGAGGTTTGTCATGGCTTCTGATCACATCAATCACATCGTCAAGTTTATCATATGTGAGAATCGGGAGAATCGGTCCGAAAATTTCTTCTTTCATCACCTTGTCGTCCCATGTGACGTTATCCATGACGGTCATCTGGATTTTTCTTGTTTCCGGGTCGCTGTTTCCGCCGCAAACGACCTTGTCGGTGTCAATCAGGCCGCATAATCTGTTGAAATGCTTTTCGTTTATGATACAGCCGTAGTCTTTGTTGTTAAGGCAGTCGCCGAACTGGCGGATGATTTCCTGTGTGACAAGCCTGATAAACAGATCCTTTACGCTTTTGTGAACGTAAATGTAATCGGGCGCAACGCAGGTTTGTCCGACATTAAAGCCCTTGCCGAAAACAATGCGCCTTGCCGCAACTTTGAGGTTTGCCGTTTCGTCAACGATTGTCGGACTTTTTCCGCCAAGCTCCAGTGTGACCGGGGTAAAATGAACAGCGGCTTTTTCAAGAATGTATTTGCCGACGTTTTTGCTGCCCGTAAAAAATATGTAGTCAAATTTTTCGTCTAAAAGATATTGATTTTCGTCCCTGCCACCGGTGATGACCGCCACATATTCCGGCGGAAAAATTGCTTCGAGCATTTCCTTGACAACTTTGCTTGTGTTCGGTGAATAGGCACTGACTTTGACCACGCAGGTATTGCCTGCCGCAACAGCGTCAATAACCGGCGGAACCGTAAGCATAAAAGGATAATTCCACGGACTCATAATCAATGTTACGCCGTACGGCGACGGTCTGACATAGCTGTGCGAAATCTGCTGACCGAAAGGCGTCGGAACGGTTTTATTTTTTGTCAGTCTGCGAATGTGCTTGAGCATATAATTGACCTCGGCAACAACAACCGCGATTTCACAAAGATATGATTCGTAAGCGCTTTTTCCCAGATCGGCTTTCAATGCAGCGGATATGGAAGCCTCGTTTTCAATAATGTAGTCTTTTATTTTTTTCAGATAAGCAATCCGCTTGTCAACAGACCTTGTTGCGCCTGAATGAAAAAAGTCTCTTTGTTTTTTAACAATGCTTCGTATTTCTTCCTGATTCATAAGCTTCCTCCCAAAAAACATTCAAATTCTTTTTACACATCATGAAAGTCAAACAGAATAAAATTAACCTATTTAATATAGTAATACAGCGACAAAACAAAAATCTTAAATGTTTATGAATTGGAGATAAACTTATTAAACAAATCCGCCGGTTTCAGCCGATGATTATGGAGATTGTTGAAAAAGAGGGAGCGGTGTTTCCCGAAACGATTGATCATTTAACATTCAGGTCTGCCGGGTAAAACGGCGGATAAATCGCAACACAAACCATTCCGCCCGGGCGCGTATTGATTGCCCGGGTGGTTTTTATGATAACTGCAATTGCATTGCCTGAAAGGCAATAATTTTTACGATATGCTTTAAAACGTGTTCTCTGATGTTTACAAATAAATGTATTTATGATAAAATCATGAAAAAAGCAAGCGAAAGGAAAAGAAAAAATGAAAGACAAAAGCAAAATGAAAGAAAAGGGCAAAGGCTTTTTCGGGGAGTTCAAAACCTTTATCATGCGCGGCAACGTCATTGATCTTGCGGTCGGCGTCATTATCGGCGGCGCATTTCAGGCAATTGTGAATTCACTTGTTAACGACCTGATTTCACCGCTTTTAAGCCTTTTCACAAAAGGAATCAATTTCAGCGACAAATTCATCGTGCTCGCAATTACCGATGAAACCTTCAAAACCGCAAAGCAGGCAGCCGAAGCCGGTTATGCAACCTTTAATTACGGCTCACTGATTACGGCGATTATCAACTTTCTGATTATGTCGTTTGTCATTTTCCTGATTGTCAAGGCCATTAACAAAGTTTCTTCCATCGGCAAAAAAGAGGAAGCGCCTGCTGCTCCCACAACAAAAGTATGCCCGTTTTGCAAAACGGAAATCAGCATTGACGCCGTAAAATGTCCGCACTGCACTTCGCTGCTGCCCGAAACCGAAGAGGAAGAAGCAGAAGAAACAGAAACCGCAAAGGTGTGATGAAACTATGATCGGATTTATAGGAACGGGAAACATGGCAACAGCCATCATAAAAGGCGTTGTTTCATCGGGAATGCAAGACGGCTCACAAATTGCCGTTTTCAACAGAACGCCCGAAAAAGCATTGGCGCTTGCAAAAAAATATTCGCTTCATGTGCTTTCGGGCGCAAAGGAAATTGCAGAAAAATGCAGTGTCGTTGTCCTTTGCGTAAAGCCGAACATGATTGCCGATGTTGCTTCTGAAATAAAAGAAGAAATTGAAAAACACAGGCCGCTCATCATTTCCGTTGCGGCAGGAAAAACGCTTGATTTTCTTTCTGAAAAGCTTGGAAAAGAGGCAAGAATCATTCGCGTTATGCCGAACATCAATGCCGTTGTGGGTCAGTCGGTTTCGGCCTTTTGCCCGAATGAAAACGCCGATGAAAGCGATGTTGATTTTGCCGAAAAACTTTGTTCGGCTTTCGGAAGAGCGGTTCGGATTCCGGAAAGTCAGTTTTCAATTTTCAGTGCAATCGGCGGCTGCAGTCCGGCTTTTGCTTATATGTTCATTGATTCGCTTGCAAGGGCGGCTGTGAAAAACGGCATGCCGAAAGCGCTGGCGCTTGAAGTGAGTGCGCAGGCGGTTCTGGGCAGTGCAAAAATGGTGCTTGAAAGCGGTGAACATCCGTGGCAGCTTGTTGACAAGGTCTGCTCGCCCGGCGGCACCACCATTGAGGGTGTTGCCGCGCTTGAAAAAGCAGGCTTTCAGTCGGCGGTCACCGATGCCGTGTGTGCCGCGTTTGACAAGGACAAAAAGCTGTGATGTGTCGGTCAGGCAAGATATAAAAGATAGCGAAATTGACAAAATATAAATTGTCATATATAATAAAAAAGCAGTCGATGACTGCCAAGATGAGTACTGTAAGGCAGGCAAATGAATTATTTGCCTCTTTGATAACGGTAGGCGGTTTGCTCTCCCGACAGAGGGCTTGCCCTCTGATTTATTAAATTAGGGGGTGATGCTATGGAATTAGTAGAGTATTTAGTATTAATTGTACTTATTATTCTTGCAGCCACAGGCTACAATCTTAGCATAAAAAAATAACCGCCCAACTTTCCAAATAGAGACGGTTATTTTTTAATCAATCTTTTTGGAGCGAACCGCTTATCGCAGTACTCTCTTGTATTTATATTATATCATATAAATATATTATGTCAAGCAGATTAAGTGAGAATTTTCAGAATTCAAAGGTAGTTTCAGAAAACAGAAATAGATTATCATTGATATTCGATATTATTCATTTGATTTATTTCGTGGCGTACTGCTTGATACTTTCTCTTTCTGCCCCGCGTAATATCCGCGGACATTGCCCGCCGCGTGAGTCCAACGGGCGGTGCCCGCTTGACGGCTTTCACCGTCAAGCAGGAACCCCCCGGCGAGGGGTTCCTACGGTTAAACAGTCCACCGGACTGTTTAACCTACCTTCCTGCGCTTTTTGAAGCATTGGGATTTCGCCGTCTGCGGACGGCGCCAAGCTTTTTTGAAAA
>JBJFHW010000284.1:0-8527 GCA_051893965.1 Acutalibacteraceae bacterium | reverse complement strand
TTCCGTATTTGGCAAGGTAAGCAAGAATCAGATCGCCGCCGAGACATTTGCAGATCAGGCAGACCTTGTCTTTTCCGGTTGCTTTCATAACGCCGTCAATATAAACCTTAACTTCTTCAACGGTTTTGAGCGGATCAAGACGCCAGTCGTTTGCAAAATCATAGCTGTTGATATGATACTTGCCGTTCCGGCTGTAATCGGTATTCATTTCTCTGATATTACTCTGTTTCTGATATTCGGAAATGCCTGTTCCGTATTTGGGATCGCCGTTTTCGTCAAGAAGGCATCGGTCATAAAGCTTTGCCATCTCTTCTCCGAATACCTCATAATATTCATCAAAATCATTTGTGAGATAACCTTTTGCAAAATAGGGCAGAATTTTCTTAGCCATTTGTTTGATTGTGTCAGCGTCAACATCAAAGTCATAAACTATGTTTCCGTCTTCGTCAACAATATCTTCGCTGTTGCCGCGGAAATAGATAACCGGATATTGTGACAAAACATTGCCGGAAGCTGCAAACGCAGGAACAAGCATTGTAAATATCATTATAAATGTAAGTATTAAAGATAAGAACTTTTTCATAATATTTATCCTTCCTTTATTGTAGTTTATCTCATGTTAACATATAGTTAATACTCTGTCAATAGTTTATTGCTTTTTATACCATTTGTCAATTTAAAGCATTAATGCGTTTTCGTCATAATAAATAATTTACAAGTGTCGGTTTTGGTAAATGATAATATTGACAAAAAATGTGCAAAATGTTAACATATATTATATAAATTGACTAATAATAGACTATTTGAAGTGTTTTTGTACCTATTGCAGTATAGAAGTCCTGCTATGAAAGAAAAGATATAAGAAAAGATAAATTTTATGATATGGCAGAATCGGGGGATTGATAATGAAAAAGAAAAGATTTGCATTATTGTTAATAATAATCATAGAATATTTAATCGTCATATCATTTATTCTGAATCGGGTACTTGATGCCATTCATTAGTTTTAAAAAACAGTTTTAAAAAAATACAGCAAATAGGTCTAAAAATGTCAATTTAATGGGATTAATGATATTGAAATCAACAAAATTTAAGAGTATAATAATTAAAATGCCGGAGTTTTGAATTAATTTTGGCACTTTAATTTATTTTAGAATAAGGGTGATTTTATCATGAGTCTCGTTATAAGACCGAAAGAGGATTGTTTCTTTGATGAAATTTCTCTCGGCGAAATCATGCTCAGACTGGATCCTGGTGAGGGCAGAATCAAAACTGCCCGTACTTTCCGCGCCTGGGAAGGCGGCGGCGAATATAATGTTGCAAGAGGTCTGAGAAGATGCTTCGGACTGAAAACCGGCGTTGTAACAGCGTTTGCGGAAAACGAAATCGGTTATCTTCTTGAAGATCTTGTTTTGCAGGGCGGTGTTGACACCTCTCTTATCAAATGGATGCCGTTTGACGGAATCGGCAGAAATGTCAGAAACGGCATTAATTTCACGGAACGCGGCTTTGGAATACGCGGGGCAGTCGGTGCCTCCGACAGAGGACATACCGCCGCTTCACAGCTCAAAGCGCGCGACATTGACTGGGACTATATTTTCGGAACACTCGGTGTCAGATGGCTGCACACGGGCGGAATTTATGCGGCTCTTTCAGAAACGTCTGCCGAAGTGGTTATTGAAGCTGTGAAAAAAGCCAAAGAATACGGAACCATTGTTTCCTATGACCTCAATTACAGACCGTCGCTCTGGAAAGACATCGGCGGGCAGGCAAAAGCACAGCAGGTCAACCGTGAAATTGCAAAGTATATTGATGTAATGATCGGAAACGAAGAAGATTTCACGGCTTCTTTGGGCTTTGAAGTTGAAGGTAACGACGCCGACCTGAAAGAACTGAACATCGACGGCTATTGCAAAATGATTGAAACAGCAAGAAAAGAATATCCGAACTTCAAGGTTATCGCAACAACGCTTCGCACGGTAAAAACCGCAACGGTAAACGGCTGGAGAGCGATATGCTGGGAAGACGGAAAAATTTATCAATCGCTTGAATATCCGGATCTTGAAATTCTTGACCGTGTCGGCGGCGGCGATTCGTTTGCTTCCGGTCTCATTTACGGTCTGATGACTTTCGGCGATGCACAAAAGGCGGTCAATTACGGCGTTGTTCACGGCGCACTTGCCATGACGACTCCGGGCGATACCTCAATGGCTTCGCTCAAAGAGGTTGAAGCAAAAGTCAACGGTGCCGGAGCACGCGTTCAAAGATAAAGGAGAGAGAAAGCTATGTCTAATAAAATTGAAACACTCGCAAAAATTCAGCAGGTCGGAATTGTTGCCGTTGTCAGAGCAACATCAATCGAACAGGCCGAAAAAATCACCGATGCCTGCATAAAAGGCGGCGTTGCCGCAATTGAACTTACTTTTACCGTTCCGCATGCTGACAAGCTGATTGAAGCGATGAAAGCAAAATATAACAGCGGCGAAATCATCATCGGTGCAGGCACCGTTATGGACGCAGAAACGGCAAGAATCGCCATTCTCGCCGGCGCAGAATATATCGTATCGCCTTATTTTGACCCGGATACGGTAAAATGCTGCAACCGTTACGGCGTACCCTCCATGCCGGGAATTTATACGCCGACAGAGGCTGTGCGCGCCATGGAATGCGGCGCCGATGTTTTAAAGGTTTTCCCGGGCGATATTGCAGGTCCTGCTTTCATCAAGGATATTCACGGACCGATTCCCAATGCGGTTATGATGCCCTCGGGCGGTGTTGATATTGATAACGTTAAAGACTGGATTAAAGCAGGCGCCATTGCCTGCGGTGCCGGCTCATCGCTGACTGCCGGCGCAAAAACAGGCGATTATGAAAAAATCACCGAAACGGGCAAAATCTTTGTTCAGCGCATCAAAGAAGCAAGAGCCGAAATGGCAGCGGCTAAAAAGAAATAAATTTTTTCAGCAATACATAATAAATGCCGGCAGCGAGTACTGCCGGTCATTTTTTAATAATTTGATAAGTTGGTAATAAATCTGTTTTTAGTGTTGACAAAAAAATGTTTTCGATGTAAAGTATTAAAGAAAGACAAAAATATGAAATCAAACCCGTTACTTTTTGTTTGCTTTTAGCATAAAATAATGCTCTTTTTGATATTTATATTTGTAGAGTGTCTTTAACGATTTCCCCGAACGGTTGGTTTTGAAGCTTTTCACCCGGCTGAACGGAGATTTTTTCATGCAGATGTAATTCAATGGCAGAATGTCAGTTTCCCAAGCTGAATACGCGGGTTCGATTCCCGTCATCTGCTCCAATTTCTCGGTTATTTTAGCTTCGGCTTTAATAAATAGGCTCGATGAGCCGGAATTTCAATAAGAGGAAGGTATCCAAATGGCTAAAGAAAAAGTCACAAAAATTTTGCACAAGCTTTACGGTACGACGCCCGGTGTCGGTGTTCAGCCTAAGGAAGCTATCAGCTACGGTATTGCCGGTTTCGGACAGAACTTTATCTGCACAATCATCGGTTCATATCTGACAATTTTCATGACAGATGCATTGCTTTTCGGCGCGGACGGTGTCAAAATCGGTGCTATTTCCGGTTCGATGGCAGTTGCATATTTAATGCTTGGCACTCGAATCTTCGATGCTTTCAACGATCCGATTATGGGCAGCATTGTTGACAGAACACGAACCAAATGGGGAAAATGTCGCCCGTTCCTTAAATGGACTGCGATCCCGATCGGTATTTGTACCATTATTTGTTTTTGCCCATTATTCCAGGCAAAGAGCACTTCAACTTTTGTTATCATTTCTGTAGTTTATGTCATTTGGTCTGTTGTTTATACGATCTGCGACGTTCCTTACTGGGGACTTTCAACGTGCCTTACCAATAATACCGAAGTGCGAGGAAATATTCTTACTGTCACAAGACTTGTCTGCACACTCGGCGCCGGAATCGTAACCGTTGGTGTTCCCATCATTACTTCTGCTGTTACGGCTAAGTATAAATATACCGATGCGGATATTCCGACAATTATGCAGAAATTCGGTGTAGATGCCGAAGCTGCCAAGGCATATGTCGGTACAGTTATCCCTGAATTAATTCAAGATAACGCGAATACTCTTAAATGGACATATTTTATTTGCGCTCTTTTCTTTGTTCTTATCGCAATGCCCATGTTCTTTATCGGCTTCAAAAACACAAAAGAACGCTTCCAGTCCACAGAGGTTCCGCCTTCACTCGGTCACAATCTCAAGCTCCTTTTCAAAAACAAGCAGCTGCTTCTGATTGTTCTTTCCGGTATTCTCGGCGGTGCAAGAATGGTTTATACTTACACAGGCGGACTGTACTTTGCAAAGTATGCGCTCAAAAATGAGGGTCTCTATTCGATAATTACATTGCTTGTCGTTCCCGGCGGTCTTATCGCTTCGGTTCTTGTTCCCTATATGTCGAAGAAGTTTACCAAGAAAAAAACATACATTTTCGTTCACCTTCTCGGCGGCGTCACGATGCTTGTTATGTATCTTGTCGGCTATAATGCAACATGGAAGCTGCTGGTATGCGCAATTTGCCTTATCATTCTCGGCATTCCGCAGGGCGTCAACAACATCATCACCTATGCGATGATAGGCGATACGGTTGACTATCTTGAATGGAAAACCGGAGAAAGAGGCGAGGGTATCTGCTTTGCGATGCAGACGCTTATCAACAAGGTTGGTATGGCTGTCGGCGCTTTCATAGGCGTTATCTCTTACACCTTCGCCGGAATCAATCCCGATGCTGCTGACGGCAACTACATTACCGCTGCAGGTGCTGACAGACTTTGGAATATGCTTGTTCTTACCGGTGTTATCAGTATGTTCGCCTGCGCTGTTCCGATGTTTTTCTATAAAATTACGGAGGATAAGCAAAGAGAGATGGTTGCTGAAATTGAAGCAAGAAGAGCAGCTCATGAAGAAGAACTTCTCAAAGAAGAAAAGTAATTGCTTAAAAAATACAACTGCCCTGCTTTCGTCAGGGTAGTTTGCATATTATTCCGGAATAAGGAAGGAGTTACGAAATGGAAAACAGAAAATGGTATAAGGAGATGTCAGTTTATCAGATCTGGCCGCGCAGCTTCTGCGACGGCAACGGTGACGGAATCGGAGATTTAAAAGGCGTCATATCCAAACTTGATTATATTAAAAGCCTCGGGGTTGACGCAATCTGGTTTTCGCCGCTTTATCCATCGCCCAATGCCGATTACGGCTATGATATTGCCGATTATAAGGACATATCCCCCGATTACGGCACACTTGACGATTTCAAGCTGATGCTCAGTGAAGCGCATAAACGCGGTCTGAAAGTAATTATGGACCTCGTTGTCAATCACACCTCCGATCAGCACAAATGGTTTATCGAAAGCAAAAAGGGCAAGGATAACCCGTATCATGATTATTATTTCTGGCGAAAGGGCAGAAAGGGTGGAAAAGAGCCGAACAACTGGCTTTCCACTTTCCAGGGAAAAGCCTGGGAATATTGCAAAGAGCTTGATGAATATTATCTTCATGTTTTTGCAAAAGGTCAGCCCGATCTGAACATGGATAACCCGAACGTCCGTCAGGAAGTCAAAGATATTATGCGTTTCTGGCTTGATATGGGCGTTGACGGCTTCCGCGAAGATGTAATCACGTTCATTTCAAAAGACGAGGGTCTGCCGAACGGATTCCCGCTTCCGACTGCCTGCGGAATTGAGCATTATATGAACGGCCCGCATCTGAAAGAATATCTCAGAGAATTCAAAGATGTGCTTGATGAATATGATTGCTTCACAGTCGGCGAAGCACCGATGATGACAACAAAGCGCGCCTTGGAATTTATCAAAGAAGGCGACGATCAGCTTCTGAACACGATGTTCCATTTTGAGCATATGTCGGCTGATAATATTATGACAAACTGGATCAAAACGCCGTTCAATCCGGGAAAGCTCAAAAAAGTTTATGCACGCTGGCAGAATGACTTTTTTGGCAAGGCATGGAATGCGCTTTATATTGAAAACCATGATCAGCCGAGAATCATCAGCCGCTACGGCAGTGAAAAATACCGCGTTGAAAGCGGCAAAATGCTCGCTTCCATGTATATTCTTCAAAGCGGAACACCGTTTATCTATCAGGGTCAGGAAATCGGCATGTTGAACGCAAATATTCCGACAATTGACAGATATAAGGACGTTTCGGCGGTCAATACCTATAATCTGTTCAGAAAGTTCGGGTTCAGCGATAAATTCACCATGAAGCTTTGTATGTATGCTTCGCGTGACAATGCCCGCACGCCGATGCAGTGGTCAGCCGAGAAAAACGCAGGCTTCACAACTGCTGATGAACCGTGGTTTGAGGTAAACCCGAATTATACCTCCATTAATGTTGAACAGGCGGAAAACGACCCGAATTCAATTTTGAATTATTACAGAAAACTGCTCAAATTCAGAAAAGAAAACGATATTGTAAAATACGGCGACTTTGAACTTCTCAAAACTCCTGATGAAATTTTTGCCTTTGTCAGACATCTTGACGGTCAGAAGCTTCTTGTTATCAATTCATTCACGGAAAAGGAAATGCCGTTCAGAGCACCCAAAGATTTCGATCTTGAAAAAGCCGAGCTTGTTTTGAATAACTATGCAAGCAATGTTGTCATTCATAACGGCTTTATGACAAGACCGTATGAAACGAGAACCTATTTGTTAAAATAAGCATATGTAAAAATCGCCGATTTTAACCGATCGGCGATTTTTTTAATTCAACAGTTTGTTCTGACGGTCTGGTCCTGAGCAAATGAAGTAAAACGATCATAAGGCTTTGCGCAATGACGCTGAAAACAACAACGGCATTATAATGAAAAACAACCGTGCAAACAAACATCATAATCGAAAGCGTGTAAGACCCGTAGGTCATGGACTTTTGAAGCAAAGCGAAAACCGCTGCAACCAAAAGTGAAATGATAAGAATTCTGTAATCAATAATCAGAAGGGAAGCCAGAGCGACTGCAACGCCTTTTCCACCTTTAAACTTCAGCCAGAACGGAAAATTGTGACCGAGAGCTGCACCGAGACAGCCGAGAGAAACAGCTGTTATGTTGTTCATTTCGGGAAAAGCCGAAATGCATAAAACTGCCGCCAAAACGGTTTTCAAGGCATCTGAAAGCAGAACCAGAACAGCGGGTAAGAAGCCGAACTCAAAAAATGTGTTTGCCGTTCCGGGATTGCCCGAACCGCTGTTTCTGATGTCAATGCCGTGAAAAAGTTTGGCATAAATGTAGGCGCTTTGAAAATTTCCGCAAATATAACCGATCAGAACACAAAAAATACCCTGCATATTCAATCACCAAGCTTAGTTTGTGAATATGCAGGATTTTTTATTCTCAATTTAAAGCTGCACAGCAGTTTTATTCGGAAGCTGTTTTGTCATCGGTTTCTTCAGAAGCTTCTTTGTTTCTCTTTTCGTTAAGTTTATCAAGAATTTCGGTGTGCTCCTGATTGGAAATTTCATAATTGCGCATCGGAAGAACAGAAAGGATAAATCCGATGGCAGGCGGAATGGAAATGAGGAAGAACATTCCGAAACGGTAGCTTGCAAACTGCGGATCGGTTGCAAAAACATAGGTATCAGCAGGAGCTTTTGCCAGAATTTCGTTACATCTTGCAACATTGTCTCCGCTGAAGCCTACAAGGCTGAAAACAATACCCTGAATGATGGAGGATATGCCAGCGCCGAGTTTTACGATGAAGCTCTGACCGCTGAAGAAAACGCCGTCGGGTCTGTAACCGGTGCGGTATTCGTCATAGTCAACGCAGTCGGCAATCATAATTGACTGCAGAACCATGGAAGCTCCGACGCTTCCGCCGGCAACGGCAAACAGAACAGCCATAACGGCAATCCAGTGCCATGCAAGAAGGTTCGTTCCGTCAACAAGATAAAGAATGAAAATCAAAATGAAAGGAACAGAGCCCAGAATACTGCAAATATTATAAAGCTTTTTCTTTTCAATTTTTTGAATAAGCTTCGGAACAGCACCCATGGCCGCAAACTGACCGATAAACATGAAACCGCCGAGGATAATAAGATAAATCATATAATCTTTAGCGCCGTTATCTCCGAAATAATAGGAGAGAAGCGTCATGGCAACGATGGAAAGAATATTCATCGGTGAGCGGATAATGCCGGAAATAAGAATTCTTCTGAACGGCTTGCAGTTCCACATAATTTTGAAGTTTTCAAGCATGGATTTATGTTCATCGCTCGGCTGCTTCACTCTTTCCTTAGCAAAGCATGAAAGCTGGAACAAAGCACTGCCTACGAGCGTCAGAACACCGGCAACAATAATAAAGCCCCATTGCAGCCCGTCTTTGCTGTCCATACCGTTTGCAGTCAAAGCATTACCGACAGCCTGTGAAACGTTGAGAATCGTCAGAAGAACAACGCCGCCGCCGATACCGCCGACAATTCTTGCAAGACCGAGTATGCTCGAACGGTCATTTTCGTCTTCGGTCAT
>JBJFHW010000283.1:0-8581 GCA_051893965.1 Acutalibacteraceae bacterium | reverse complement strand
GGTAGGCGGCTTTTCCGGTTGCAAGACTTAACGAACGACATATATCAGTTTTGCCGTCATAGCTGTTAAGCGCATCAAAGAACTCATTTTCAAGGCTTTTGCATAAACCGACGCCGTTTTCAATTTGCGGATAGTCTTCATAGTATTCTTCACCCGGTATATCAAGTCCGGCTTTGATATAAAATTCATCCGCGCAAAACGCAAGCCTTGTTGAATTCTTTTCTTTGAATTCGTCGCCGAAATTGTTGACGGCTTCAATTACTTTTTTTGCCTCTTCAGGCGTGTATTCTTCAAGCGGAAAAAGCTTTTCCCTGAATTTTGTCAGGCCGACCGGTACAACAGCAATGCTTTGAAGCGACGGATAAAGTTCAGATAGTTTCTCAAGTGAATAAAGCAGTTCTTTTCCGTCATTGATTCCGGGACAAAGCACAAGCTGAGCATTCATTTTGATTCCGGCTTCGGCAAAACGGTTCAGAATTGAAAGACATTTTCCCGCGTTTTTGTTTTTCATCATTTTAACGCGTAGTTCAGGGTTCATCGTGTGAACGGAAACATTGACCGGACTGATGTGCATTTCGATAATTCGGTTAACATCATGCTCGGAAAGATTGGTAAGCGTGATATAATTGCCGAACAAAAACGAAAGACGGGAATCATCATCTTTAAAATAAAGCGTTTCGCGCATACCTTCGGGCATCTGGTCAATGAAACAGAAAACACAGCCGTTACAGCATCTGATTTGCTTATCCATCAGATATGATTCAAAATCAAGTCCTAAATCATCATTTTCATCTTTTTTTAATGTTACGCTTTTTGCTTTGCCTTTTTCATTCAAAAATTCAATTTTCAGATTTGTCTCCTTGATATAAAACTGGTAATCAAGAACATCCTGAATTTCATGAGAGTTGATTTTTTCGATAATACAGCCGCTTCTGAGCCCTTTTTTATATGCTGTTGAATGTTTTTGGCAACCGGTTATTTTTACAGCCATATAAATCGCCTTGCAACACGCAATAACACGTAAAGAAATTAAGTGTTTGCATTGCACCCTTTCAGTTAATTATAATTTTGTCATTTCACAAAATTAAAAGGCAGAGAAAACCAACTGCTTCTCCGCCTTTCATGAAATCAGTTCAAAGACTTAGTCCTCGTCATCCATAGCGACAACAGCTTTGCCTTTATAATAACCGCAGCTGCCGCATACCTTATGAGGAACAGTAAGCTGTCCGCAATTTTTGCATCTAACAAGTGTCGGAGCATCAATCTTCCAAACGTTTGAACGTCTCTTGTCTCTTCTTGCCTTTGAAACTCTTCTTTTTGGTACTGCCATGACCAGCACCTCCTTATAATGAAATTAAATATTTAACTTTGGTTATCCAGCAGCGAAAGCAGAACTTCAAGCCTGGGATCTGTTTCTTTTTTGCAGCTGCAGGATTTTTCGTTGAGATTTGCTCCGCATTTCGGACAAAGACCTTTGCAGTCATCTTTGCAAAGATATTTGCTCGGCAGGAACAAATATATGTCTTCTAAGGTAAGACGGTCAATTTCAAGCTGCATGTTTTCGGCAATGATATAATCATCGTTGTCATCATTATTTAAGCTCGCAACCAAACCGTGTTTAATTTCAACTTCAAAATGCTTTTTAGTTTCAGCGGCGCACCTGTCGCAGGGAGCCGAAAAGTCAAAAGAAGCAACCGCGTTGATTTCAACAAGTCCGGCATTATTGGTAATTTTCCCGATAAGCTTAACCGGCGTCATGAATGGAAAAACGCCGTTATACTTTTCCGTGGAAAAGTCAAAAGAATAATCAACGTCAAGCGATTCAACACCGCCGTTGAAAACATTTTCAAGTGATAAAAACATAACTCACCTCATAATAACGAATAACATTATATAGATACTTGAATGTTTTGTCAATAATAAAACCCAAAAATTCTTTAAAACTTTTATCGATCAAGAAAGAGAAAGACCGGTTTTTGCAAAACAGTTTCTGACTTTCCGATTGTCGGATCGCCTTTATAAAAACATTGCCAAAACCAATTTTAATTCTTTCTTTGTGTGATTTGTATAAATTTATATTATCATATTTGTGCAGAACAGTCAAGATGAGATAACTCAACTCTTTTTCATTTAAATCCAATGCAAGAGAAAAAAGATGCGAAAACGCAAGACAGAAATTAAATAATATTTATCTTTAAAATGTTGCTCAAAAGTTTAAAGTATGTTATAATAAAACGATTTTAATGCAATTACATGGAAAACATTAAGAAAGGAAGCGTCGAAGAAGCGGAGTTTCCATTCGTTTTGAATGACCTTCGGCGCAGGCTTAAAATATGATTATACTCGGAATTGATCCGGGATATGCAATTATCGGATACGGCGTACTTAACTATAAAAACAATCATTTTTCAATTATCGATTACGGCGCAATAACAACACAGGCAGGCACCGCGTTCAACAGACGGCTCGAAATCATTTATGACGAGCTGACGCAAATTATTGAAAAATATAAACCCGATGCCATGTCGGTTGAAAAACTGTTTTATAATAACAACGCCAAAACCGTAATTGACGTCAGTCAGGCAAGGGGCGTCATCATGCTTGCCGCACAAAAGAACAAGGTTCCTGTTTTTGAATATACGCCTCTTCAGGTCAAGCAAAGCGTGGTCGGCTACGGCAGAGCGGACAAAAAACAGGTTCAGGAAATGACAAAGCGGATTCTTTCTCTTGAAAAAATTCCAAAGCCCGATGACACCGCCGACGCTCTTGCCATGGCAATCTGTCACGCTCACACAAGCGGTTCGGCAACAATGGGCATTATGAAAATCAAAAAGGGGATATAACAAGTGTTTTACAGCATAACGGGAAACGTTGTTTTCACAGATCTTTCAAGCGTTGCAATTGAATGTTCGGGCGTAAGCTTTCGCTGTCTGACATCTTCAAACACGCTCAGAAATATTAATAAAAATGACAAGGTGACGCTTTTTACTTATCTGAGTGTCCGCGAGGACGCACTTGAGCTTTTCGGATTTTTGACCGAATATGAACTTGAATGGTTTAAGAATTTAATCGGCGTTACAGGTGTCGGACCGAAAGCGGCGCTTGCAATTTTGTCGCAGCTGACGCCCGATAAGCTCGCCCTTTGCATTTATTCCGGCGATGTCAAAACCATCACACAAGCGCAAGGCGTCGGGCCGAAAATTGCTCAGCGCGTCATTCTTGAACTGAAAGACAAAGCCAAAACTTCAGTCAGTTCAGGCGGCGGTGCCGTTGCTTCGTTTGAAAACATTTCATCTGCCGAAGGCGCGCCCGAAACAAGCGAAGCCATAGCGGCGCTTACTATGCTCGGTTATTCTCAGTCGGAAGCCACAGCCGCCGTGAGCAAGGTTGACCCGACTCTTTCGGTTGAAGAAATTATCAAACAAAGCTTAAAAATACTTTCAAGGCAGGTGTAACAGGTGTCAGAAGCTGAATTCGACGACAGATTTATAACAGCGGAATATACACCGCTCGACAATGATATTGAAACTTCTCTTCGTCCGCGCGTCATGAGCGATTATATCGGGCAGGAAAAGGTTAAGGAAAATCTTGAAATATATATTCAGGCGGCCGTGAAGCGCGGTGAGAGCCTTGACCATGTTTTGCTTTACGGACCTCCCGGACTCGGCAAAACAACCCTTGCGGGAATCATTGCAAACGAAATGAACGTAAATTTAAGAGTGACTTCCGGACCCGCCATTGAAAAGCAAGGCGACCTTGCAGCGTTGCTTACGAATTTAAGCGAGGGCGACGTGCTTTTCATTGACGAAATTCACAGACTTAATCGCAGTGTTGAAGAAGTGCTTTATCCGGCCATGGAGGACAATGCGCTTGATATTATCATCGGAAAAGGGCCGTCTGCAAGATCTATCAGACTTGACTTGCCGAAGTTTACTCTTGTCGGTGCAACAACAAGAGCAGGTCAGCTTTCCGCACCGCTTCGCGACAGATTCGGCGTCGTATTGCGTCTCGAATTATACACCCCCGAAGAACTTGCGCAAATCGTAACAAGAAGTGCGGGAATTCTCGGAATCGGAATTGATAAATACGGCGCACTTGAAATTGCAGCCCGTTCCAGAGGAACGCCCAGAATTGCTAACCGCCTTTTAAAGCGTTCAAGAGATTTTGCCGAAGTCATGGGCGACGGTATCATTACCGAAGAAACGGCAAATCTTGCGCTTGAAAGAATGGAAATTGACAATCTCGGTCTTGACAATATTGACAGACTGCTTTTGACAACCATGATAAAGAATTATAACGGCGGCCCGGTCGGACTTGAAACGATTGCCGCTGCAATCGGTGAAGAAGCAATCACAATTGAAGATGTTTATGAGCCGTATCTTATGCAAATCGGTTTTTTAAGCAGAACACCGAGAGGCAGAACGGTAACTCCTGCGGCTTACAATCATCTTGGCTTTGATATGCCGGGTCAGCAGAAAATATTTTAAGTCTCAGTGTGATAATCAATTGAACAGTAAGGAGAATTTGATATGGGCAGATTATTTGGAACAGACGGCGCAAGAGGCGTTGCAAATTCCGAACTTTCCTGTGAACTTGCCATGCAGATCGGAAAAGCGGCGGCAATGGTGCTTACAAAAAGCTGCCAAAAAAGACCGCGTGTTTTAATCGGTATGGACACAAGAATATCGGGTGATATGCTGGAATCGGCAATTGCCTGCGGGCTTTGCTCTGTCGGAGCCGATGTGATGAAACTCGGTGTTGTTCCGACCCCTGCGGTTGCCTTTCTTGTCAAACAATACGGCTATGATGCGGCGGTTATGATTTCGGCGTCGCATAACCCGTGTGAATATAACGGTATAAAAATTTTTAAATCAGACGGATATAAGCTTCCCGACAGCACCGAAGAAGAAATTGAAGCGATCATTCTTGACGAAGCGGATATACCGCCGGTGAAAGTGGGCGCTGATGTCGGAAGAATCACGGTTTGCGAAAACACCGTTCATGATTATATCGAACATCTCAAATCAACCGTTGACACCGATTTTGACGGCATGAAAATTGCGCTCGATTGTGCAAACGGCTCGGCAAGCGTTTCGGCAAAAAAGCTTTTTGAGCAGCTGAAAGCCGATGTTCATGTTCTTTCGGCACAGCCTGACGGAATCAATATCAATGCCAACTGCGGTTCAACACACATTGAAAATCTTCGCAAATATGTTGTTGAAAATTCACTGATGGCCGGTTTTGCTTTTGACGGCGATGCAGACAGAATGCTTGCCGTTGACGAAAACGGCGAAATTGTTGACGGAGACAAAATTATTGCAATCTGCTCAAAATATATGAAGCAGGAGGGCAAACTGAATAAAGACACTGCCGTTGTCACCGTTATGACAAACATGGGCTTTTATAAGTTTTGCGACAGTGAAAACATCAAATGTGAAATTACCAAAGTCGGCGATAGATATGTTCTTGAAAAAATGCTTGAAAAAGGCTATAGCATCGGCGGCGAACAGTCCGGTCATGTCATTTTTCTTGATTATGCAACAACCGGCGACGGTCAGCTGACTGCTTTGCAGGTGCTTCGCATCATGAAAAAAACAGGCAAAAAGCTTTCTGAACTTGCAAAATGTATGAAAATTTATCCTCAGACAATGGTTAATGTCAAGGTTTCAAAAATGGGCAAAGCAAGATTTGCCGATGATGAGGAAATCAAAAATGCAATCCGCCAGGCTGAAAAACAGCTTGGGGAAACGGGCAGGGTTCTTGTCCGTGTTTCGGGAACAGAGCCGCTTGTACGCGTTATGCTAGAAGGCGAAGACCAACACGAAATTGAAACATTGGCAAATGAAATTGCTCAGGTTATCAAAGACAGACTAATATAAAAGGAAAACATATGAGATATTCAGATAAATGGAAAGATTATGAGCTGATTGACTGCTCGGACGGTGAACGCCTTGAAAGGTGGGGCAACATCATTCTTGTCAGACCGGATCCGCAGGTCATCTGGAAAACGCCGAAAAACAATCCGCTCTGGTATAAGGCAAACGGCTATTATCACCGCTCAAAATCCGGCGGCGGTTCGTGGGAAATTCGCGGAAAATTGCCCGATCGCTGGACTGTCGGCTATGAAGATCTAAGCTTTAATATCAAAACAATGGGCTTTAAGCATACCGGACTTTTTCCCGAACAGGCTGTAAACTGGGATTTTACCCGAGATATTATAAAAAACGCAAAAAGGGAAGTAAAAGTTCTCAACCTTTTTGCCTATACCGGCGGCGCAACCATCGCCTGTCTTGCCGAAAACGCAAGTGTTGTTCATGTTGACGCTTCAAAGGGTATGGTCTCATGGGCAAAAGAGAATGCGGTTTCTTCAAAGCTATCTGACGGCAGCGTTCGATGGATTGTTGATGACTGCATCAAATTTGTTCAGCGTGAAATTCGCCGAGGCAACAAATATGACATCATTATCATGGATCCGCCGTCATACGGAAGAGGACCGGGCGGCGAAGTCTGGAAACTTGAGAACGAAGTCTATGAATTTGTTGAGCTTTGCTCACAGCTTCTTTATGAAGATTCGCTGATGATGCTGATTAATTCCTACACGACCGGTCTTTCTCCGTCCGTTATGGAATATATTCTCGGTTCGGTTGTTTTGCCGAAATTCGGCGGCAGTGTTTCATCATCGGAAATCGGTCTGCCGGTTACGGAAAGCTCCATGATATTGCCGTGCGGTGCCTCGGCTATCTGGGTAAAATAAAGAACTCGAAAGGAAGCGCAAAACGCTTTAAAGCTATATGAATAATTATATTGAATTTCAGAATGTATCCTTTGCTTATGAAACAGATGAAGAAAGCGAAAGAAAAAAGATTCTTGAAAATTTTAACTTTACCGTTGAAAAGGGTAGTTTTGTTGCAATTTTAGGTCATAACGGCTGCGGAAAATCAACCGTTGCAAAGCTTTGCAATGCCATTGAAACGCCGATAAGCGGCAAGGTGCTTGTCGACTCAATGGACACCTGCGACGAAGATAAGCTTTATGACATCAGAAGACGCGTCGGAATGGTTTTTCAGAATCCCGACAATCAGATTGTTGCAACAATTGTTGAAGATGATGTCGCTTTCGGTCCCGAAAATTTAGGCGTTGAACCGGCTGAAATCCGAAAAAGAGTGGACGATGCCCTGAAGCGCGTCAGTATGTATGATTTTCGCTTTTTTGAGCCGCATAAGCTTTCTGGCGGACAAAAGCAAAGGGTTGCCATTGCGGGAATTATTGCTATGAAGCCCGAATGTATTGTACTCGACGAGCCGACAGCCATGCTTGATCCGCAAGGCAGAATTGAAGTCATGCAAACCGTGCAGATGCTCAATAAGGAATTCGGGATAACGGTTATTTTCATAACGCATTATATGGACGAAGCCGCAAAAGCAGACAGAATTGTTGTTATGGACGACGGAAAAATCATTCTTGACGGAAAGCCTGTTGAGGTTTTTTCTCATATTGAAACCATGAAAAAAGTCGGTCTTGATGTTCCCGAAGCGGTTGAGCTTTCAGCGAGACTAAGAAAAAAAGGTTTGAAAATTCCGCAAGGAATTCTTACAATGGAAAGCCTGAGCAAGGCTGTTGAAGATATTTTGGAGGATAAAAATTGAGTGTTCCCGTAATCGAAACAAAGAATCTGACTTATATTTACTCAAAAGGAACGGCTTATGAAGTCGCTGCCGTTGACGGTGTTAATTTATCCGTTGAAAAAGGAAGTCTTGTCGGAATCATCGGACACACCGGCTCCGGAAAAAGCACGCTGATTCAGCATTTCAACGGAATTTTAGCACCGACTTCCGGAACGGTATTGCTTGACGGAAACGACATCTGGCAGGACAAGTCTCAGATCAGACAAGTTCGCTTTAAAGTCGGAATTTGTTTTCAGTATCCCGAATATCAGCTTTTTGAGGAAACCGTATATAAAGACATCGCTTTCGGACCGAAAAACATGAAAATGCCCGAAGATGAAATTGATAAAACAATCAGACAGGTAATTCAGTTTGTGGGACTTGATGAAAGCTATCTTGAAAAATCACCGTTTGATTTATCCGGCGGTGAAAAACGAAGAGTTGCCATTGCCGGTGTTATGGCGATGAATCCCGAAGTTCTGGTGCTTGATGAGCCATGCGCTGGGCTTGATCCGAGGGGCAGAGATGTTATTCTTTCACTGATTAAAGAATACAAAAGAAAAACAAACAGCACGGTTATTATCGTTTCGCACAGCATGGAGGACATTTCAAAAATATCCGATAAGATCATCGTTATGAACAAATCAAAACTTGCGTTTTATGATACGGTTGATAATGTTTTTGCTCATGCCGATGAACTTGTTGAAATGGGACTGAACATTCCCGAACTTACCCGTTTGTTCCTCAAACTGAAATCTGACGGCTATGATGTCAGAACCAATATCTATACAATGCAGGACGCAGAAAAAGAAATTCTGAAGCTTGTTTCGGGGAGGGATGTGTAAGTGCTTAAAGACATCACAATCGGACAGTATTATAAAGCGGATTCGATTCTTCACAAACTTGACCCGAGAATT
>JBJFHW010000282.1:0-8624 GCA_051893965.1 Acutalibacteraceae bacterium | reverse complement strand
TACAGATACAGTAACCGAAAGGGTTATATTAAAAACAAAGCGAAATGCAAAACCGACCGCAAAAACAAAAATCACAGCAAGTTTCAAGACCCGATTTATAATACAGACACACAGAAAGGTGGGATAAAAATGATTGAAACAAGATGTCGCAGCCGGCCCTAAAAAAAGCAAAAACAGATGTCTTCCTCCAAATTTATTTTATAATACAAATGGTGTGATTTGCCTATAGATAATTCTTTTATATTCCTCCAAAAAATATAAAAGGAACGCTGCCTCAACAAAATGGGGCAGCGTTTTTTCTGTGCAAAAGCACGGATAATCTTTCAGCAATGCAATATATTTAATACCTTATAAATCCGGTACCGGCAACTGTAAGAGCTTTCGTTATCCGAAAGTTAAAGCACCTGTTTCGTTGAGCACAAGGCAAACGAGATAAGCAACATAAACGGCAAGCAAAGCCACACCCTGCCACTTTTTGAATTTGCCGCTGATCATTGTGGGTATGACAGCAATTGCCGCTGCGGCAATGCAGACCGGAAAGTCAAAAACAAGGTTTACTCTTTCAACCGGAAGCGGTTTTCCGCCAATGACGGCACAAAGCGGAAGAATCAAAGTAAGGTCGATAACGTTTGCACCGATAATGTTGCCGACAGAAAGCGAATGTTCCTTTTTGCGAATTGCTGTCAAGGTCGTTACCAACTCGGGAAGCGATGTTCCAAGAGCAATAACCGTAAAGCCGATGATACCCTCGCTGATTCCGACGGATCTTGCAAGCGTTTGGCCTGAGCCGACAAGAAATTCCGCACCGAAAACGATGCCTGCCGTTCCGAGAATGAAGAAAACGATATTTTTGCCCAAAGAGCCTTCTTCAAAATTAGCCGGGCCGTCTGCCGCCGCTTCTTTTTTGCCTTCAAAAATGTTATAAATCATGAACGCAAGGAAGATTGCCCAGAGAATCGCTGCGGACCAGACAGGCAGAGAGCCGTTCAGGCTTAAAATCAACAGTCCGACAGAAGAAGCAAGGAACATGCTTCCTTTGAAGATAAAGCTTTTTCTTTCAACGCTTCCTGCAATGGCACAAAGAGAAATACCCATAATCAGCGTTGTGTTTGCCGTTACGGAACCGACAGCGTTACCGATTGCCATTTGCGTTGAGCCGTTAACAGCCGCACGCAGAGAAACAAGCATTTCGGGAAGTGTGGTTGCAAAGCTTACAACTGTTGCACCGATAACAAACTTCGGAATTCCTGTTTTTTCCGCAAACCATGAAGCGGAATCAACAAACCAGTCGCCGCCTTTGATGATGAATACAAGACCGACAATAAAAATCACAAGTGAAACGGCAACAAGTGCACCGCCGCTGAGCGAACCGAACAGCGAAAAACCAAATAACTCCATTTTTAATTCTCCAATCAGCGTTTTTTATAGCCTTGCAGAAAACCGTCACCAAAGGCGCTGACATATAAGCTTTTATTCAAGCTCAAATGCACCTGTGTAAAGCTGATAATACTTGCCCTTTTGCTCAATCAGCTTTTCGTGACTTCCTCTCTCAATGATCCTGCCGTTTTCAAGAACCATAATTGCATCTGAATTCTGAACGGTTGAAAGCCTGTGGGCAATTACGAAAACCGTTCTTCCTTTCATCAGCGCGTCCATTCCCTTTTGAACAAGCGCTTCTGTTCTTGTGTCAATGGACGAGGTTGCCTCATCAAGAATCATAACGGGCGGATCACTTACGGCAGCTCTTGCAATGGAAATGAGCTGTCTCTGACCCTGAGAAAGGTTTGCACCGTTACCTGTCAGCATGGTGTTATAGCCGTCAGGCAGTCGGCGGATAAAGTTATCTGCGTTAGCAAGCCTTGCTGCATTATACACCTCTTCGTCCGTTGCGTCAAGTTTTCCGTAGCGAATATTTTCCATAACCGTTCCGGTAAACAGGTTTGTTTCCTGCAAAACAATGCCGAGAGAACGTCTCAAATCTTCTTTTTTAATTTTATTGATGTTAATGGAATCATAGCGGATTTTACCGTCGGCGATGTCATAAAAGCGGTTAATCAGATTCGTTATGGTTGTTTTTCCGGCGCCGGTCGCTCCGACAAAAGCAACCTTTTGTCCGGGTTTTGCATAAAGCGAAACCGAATGAAGAACGGTTTTTTCACCGTCATATGAAAAATCAACGTCGTCAAGCACCACATCGCCTTTGAGCTCGGTATAGGTGATACTGCCGTCGCTGTGCGGATACTTCCATGCCCAGTGACCGGTGCGGTTTTTGCTTTCCGTGATTTCTCCGTCTTTGATTTCGGCATTGACAAGGGTAACATAACCGTTATCCTCCTCGCTTTTTTCGTCCATCAGATCAAAAATTCTTTCTGCACCCGCAAGAGCCATAACAATGGAATTGAGCTGCTGTGAAATCTGATTGATCGGATTGACAAAGCTTTTTGAAAGCTGCAAAAACGAAGCAATTGCGCCCATGGTAAGTCCGCCGATACCGTTTATGGCAAGCAAACCGCCGAGCACGGCAACTAAAACATACTGCAAATGGCCGAGGTTGCCGTTGATGGGACCGATAATATTGGAATATTTGTTTGCTTTATATGCACTCTGGCAAAGTTCCTCGTTCTTTTTGTCAAATTCTTCTTTTGTCTGCTCCTCATGGCAAAAGACCTTCACAACTTTCTGACCGTTTATCATTTCTTCAATATAGCCGTTTACATCACCCAGATCGTTTTGCTGTTTTACAAAATACTTTCCGCTTTTTGAAGCAACCTTTCCGGTGATAAAGAACATAATCACAAGGCTGATAATTACAAATGCCGTAAGATAAAGACTCTTGACGCACATTGCAACAAATACCACGCTGACGGTAATGATTGAAGAAACCGCCTGCGGAATGGTCTGCGAAATCATCTGTCTGAGCGTGTCGGCATCGTTTGTGTAATGGCTCATAATGTCGCCGTGCGTATGGGTATCAAAATACTTGATCGGAAGCGTCTGCATATGCGAGAACATATCGTCTCTGATTTTTCTTAAAACACCCTGGGAAACGCTGACCATAATGACTGTCTGAATATAGGAACCGAGAACACCGCAAAGAAACAGTGCCGCCATTTGAAGAATGACTTTCAAAAGGCCTGCCCAATCGGAGCCGCCGTTTAAAAGCATCGGCTCAATGTAATCGTCAATCAGTGTCTGAATAAACAAAGAGGAGGCAACATTGGCAAACGCCGAAACAATAATGCAGACAATAACCGCTGTAAGTTTCAGACCGTTGCCCTTGACAATATAGGAAAAAAGTCTTTTCGCAGTCCCTTTTTTCACCTTTTTCTTCGGCATTCCTCTTGCCGGAACCTGCCCCGGTCCTCTACCGCCGGGTCCCGTGATTACTCTTGCATGCTCAGCCATTTTCCTTACCTCCCTTTACCTGAGAATAATAGACCTCCGAATAAATATCGCTTGATTTCAGAAGCTCTTCGTGCGTTCCGACAGCCGAAATTTTTCCGCCGTCAAGAACAATGATTTTGTCTGCGTTTTCAACCGAAGAAATTCTTTGCGCGATGATGATTTTTGTTGTCTGCGGGATATATTCGCTGAATGCTTTTCGGATAAGCGCGTCGGTTTTTGTGTCAACTGCGCTGGTTGAATCGTCAAGAATCAGAATTTTCGGCTTTTTCAAAAGGGAGCGGGCAATACAGATTCTCTGCTTCTGACCGCCCGAAACATTCGTTCCGCCCTGTTCGATATAGGCATCATAACCGTCGGGAAGCGTTCTGATAAATTCATCTGCCTGCGCAAGCTTACACGCTTCAATCAGTTCTTCATCTGTTGCGTTTTCATTGCCCCAGCGCAAATTTTCTTTGATTGTTCCCGAAAACAGAACATTTTTCTGAAGCACCATGGCAACACTGTTTCGCAGCGTTTCAATGTCATAATCCCGGACATCAACGCCGCCGACCTTCACACAGCCGCTCGTTACATCATAAAGTCTCGGAATCAGCTGAACAAGGCTTGATTTGGAAGAACCCGTTGAACCGATGATTCCGACGGTTTCACCGGAATTGATTTTTAAGTTGACATCGGAAAGACAGAGCTTCCCTTCATCTGCGGTATAGCTGAATCCGACATTTTCAAAATCAATGCGGCCGTCTTTTACTTCCATGACCGGATTTTCTCTGTTTGAAAGGTCG
Organism: Acutalibacteraceae bacterium; assembly: GCA_051893965.1. GTDB lineage: Bacteria > Bacillota > Clostridia > Oscillospirales > Acutalibacteraceae > UBA6857. The sequence goes on along the minus strand of JBJFHW010000282.1, from coordinate 4,437 downwards.
CTTTTTTCATTCAGCACTTCGCAGATTCTTTCGCCCGAAGCTCTTGACATGGTGAACATAACAAAAATCATGGAAAGCATCATCAGCGTCATGAGAATCTGCATCGAATAAGAAAACATGGTGAAAAGATTGCCGGTTGAAAGCTCCGTACCGCCGGAGGAAACAATCAGCCTTGCTCCGAACCATGAAATGAGAAGCATCGCCGTATAAGCGCTCAACTGCATTAAAGGATTGTTGAAAGCGAGAAATCTTTCGGCTTTCACGAAGTCCTGATAAATGCTGTCGGAAACATCATTAAACTTTTCTCTTTCCTTGTCTTCTCTGACAAAGGATTTCACAACTCTGATTCCGTGCAAATTTTCCGAAACAACACGGTTGAGTTTATCATAGGTTTTGAACACTCTTTCAAAAATCGGATGCGCGTTTTTGATGATGACAAAAAGGCCGAGTGCAAGAATCGGTATGATGCAAAGAAAAATAATCGAAAGCTTTGCATTAACACGAAATGACATTACAACGGAAAAAATCAGCATCATCGGCGCGCGCACGGCAATACGAATGACCATCTGATATGAATTCTGAATGTTGGTGACATCGGTCGTCAGTCTTGTGACAAGGCTTGAAACGGAAAATCTGTCTATGTTTGAAAAAGAAAAGTTCTGAAGATTATAGAACATATCATGTCTGAGGTTTTTTGAAAAACCTGCCGATGCTTTTGCCGCATATTTTCCGGAAAGCACACCGAAACTCAGCGATATAACGCAGAAAACCGCAAGCAAAAATCCGGTTTTGATAATATAGTTCATATCGCCCTGTCCGCCGTTTGCATTGATTCCGTTGTCAAGAAGCTTCCCCATATAGTAAGGAATGATAACTTCCATAACAACTTCAAGCGAAACAAAAATCGGCGCAAGAATTGACGGCAGCTTGTATTCTCTTATGCAGCGTGAAAGTGTTTTAATCATTTTCTTTTGCCTCCTTTATATTGCGTTCGATTTTTTCAAGTACAGCAAAAAAAGTTTCCCTTTCTTTTTTTGTAATCCCCTTTTCGATTTGTGCATTAATTGCGTCCATTTCCTGACGGATTCGGCAGGCATCTTCAAGCGATTTTTCGGTAAGCTTTATCTTTTTCAGCCTTTCGTCATAGCTGGTTCGCTCTCTTGTAATAAGGCCGTTTTTTTCCATAAGCTTCAGGGTATTTGTTGCCGTTGAGCGCCGGATATCAAATTCCTTTTCAATATCCTTTTGAAAAATGTCCTTGTCGCCGCTGTCAAAAATGAAACCGACAATCCTGCCGTGATTCATGGTTGACGGATCGTCGCCCATCTGCTTTCTTTTACTGTCAAGAAAGCGCTTGACCGTTCTTGAAGTTCTGCCCATTGCCATCGTCAGCGGTATTTCATATTCCAAGATACACACCTTCCTTTTTTGAAATTGTTAGTCAGCTAATTGTAAGTTATGGTTATGTTAGCTTGCTAACATTATTTATTATAGTTTTTTCTATCCTTTTGTCAACCGGAAATATGTATAATAACGTATATAAAATACGGTAAAATTTGTATATTTTTAACACCGTTTTTTTCATAAAAACGACGGAAGAATTCGACAGTTTTCGTCTGCTTTTTCACACCCCCACCACGGCCAAAAATTGCTCCTCAAGTGCTTTCGAAATGACCGTAAAATTCCACCCCAATACCACTTGACTTGACAAGACAATTTTTTTCTGCTATAATCAGCAACGTTGCAATTTTTCAGTGTTTTGAAAAATGTATAAATTTTCCCAAAAATGTGCATATTCTCAGCGAGGTGATTTGAATGAAAAAAGCATTTCAGACCATTTTTTCAGTTGTAATTATGCTTACAGCCATTTGTGCAATGTCATTTCCGAGCGGCGCTGCTTCTTCAAACAAAGATAAAGTTTTTGATTATCTTACACAGGAGCTTGGCTTTTCAACTGCCGCCGCCTGCGGCGTTATGGCCAACATCGAAAAAGAATCCGAATTCAACGCAAAAGAAGTTATTATCGACAGCAACGGTCTGCCAAGCGGCGGACTTTGTCAATGGAACGGTTCAAGATTTACAAATCTCAAGAAATATTGCAGCAACAACAATTATGACTATCTCAGCGTTGAAGGACAGCTCAGTTATCTTGAGCATGAGCTCAAATCGGGTTATACGCATATTTACAACTATCTCAAAAACGTTTCAAACAACGCTTCCGGCGCCTATGACGCCGCCTATTACTGGTGCTATTATTTTGAAGTGCCCGCAAACCGCTCTTCAAAAGCCGTAAACCGCGGAAGCATCGCAAAAAACAACTATTGGCCGTCTTATTCAAAAAAGGCAAACCAGCTTTCTTCCTTTAAGCTTTCATGCAGTGCAAACGGAAAAACTGCAGATATTTTATCAACACTGAATCTTAAATGGAACAGCGCAGGCACAAGCGCAAAAAGCTATACGGTTTATATTACAAAAAGCGAAAACGGAAAAACAAAAACCGTCAAGAAAGAGGTTTTGTCTTCTTCGGCACGTTCTTACAGCATTAAGCTGAAAACACTTGGCACAGGCAGTTATTCGGCCTATGTCACGGCAAAAAACAGCACAAGCAGCAAAAACAGTTCGGCAGTGAAATTTTCGGTTAAGTGTACCCAGCACATTTACACTTCCAAAATTACAAAAAGTCCGACCGAAACCGCAACCGGAATTCGTACCTATACTTGCACGAAATGCGGTAATACGGTCACAAAATCCGTTTCAAAAACAACTTCACAGGCTCCGCAACTCAGCCTTAAAACACTGAAAGTCAGCAGTGCCTCCGGCACAAAAATTGCAATCAAGTGGAGCCGGAGCCAGAATGCAAGCGGCTATGAATTTTACAGATATTCCGACGGAAAATGGAAAAAGGCAACAACCGTTTACAGCTCTATAACGAAATTTACTTTTACCGGTCTTTCTCAGGGAAAAACCTATAAAATCAAGGTCAGAGCCTTTGCCGACGCGGCAGGTAAAACCGTTTATTCGCCGTTCGTCACCATCACGGCGGCAACCAAAACAAGCACACCTGTTTTAAGCACAATCTCAAGACCAGCCAAAGCAACAGTCGGTCTTGAATGGAAAAAGGTCAGCGGCGCAGACAGCTATGCCGTTTATGTCCGGGAAGGAAGCGGCGAATATAAAAAATACGCCGTTTACGATGCAGGGACAACAAAATGCACGATTAAGAAGCTCGAAAGCGGCAAGACTTATTACTTTAAGATTCGCGCCTGCAACAAAGCTTCCGCAAACAGCGTCTGGTCAAATGATTCCAACATTAAATATGCTGTTGCAAAATAAAAACACAATATAACACAAAAATCACCGTATGCGTTTTAAAAGCCGTATACGGTGATTTTGTTGTAAAAGCTTATTTTTTACTGCAATCTATAAAAAGTCGCTTCAAGAGGCAATATACGTCCAATTACAGCATTGTAAACAAGTTGTCGGGTTGTGATTTGTCTAAAATGCATAATTTTGCGCCGTTATCGGTTGTCAATGATGTAAAGGAAATCGACAGTAGCATTATTATGAAAAAGACACAGCGTTCATACCCAATTAACAAAGCAAAATGCCGCCTGAGAATGGCGACATTTCTATTTTTACTGCTGTTTATTCTGCGGGCGTTGCCCGCACCCACAAGCTTTTTTTGTAAAAAAGCTTGGCAAAAAACTTTACTCACATGCGAGTTTGGCTGATTTATCCGACATGCTTACTGATCTTATACAGATCGATGCAGCCGACCGGGCAGGCTTCGTGGCACTTTCCACAGCCGATGCATTTGTCATAATCAACATGAGCGCAGAAGTTTTCAACCTTAACGGCGTCAACCTCGCAAACCTTTGTGCATTTCATGCAGCCGATACAGCCGGCTTTACACTGCTTTCTGGTGTTGCCGCCTTTATCATGGTTTTTGCAAAGAACCGCCGCTTTTGTTGTGTCAAGCGGGAACAGCTCAATCAAATGCTTCGGGCAGGTATTGATACACATTTTGCAGGCTCTGCAATTATCGGGATTGATTCTTGCCACGCCGTCACAAATGAAAATCGCGTCATACTGACAAACATTCATGCAGTCGCCGAAGCCGAGACAGCCGTAAACACAGTTTTTCGGACCGCCGAAAAGCTGCGCTGCCATCTTACAGCTCTGAACACCGCTGTATTCAAGCTTTGTCTGCGCATTTGTGCAGTTGCCCTGACACATAACCGCAGCAACCATCGGCTTGACCTCACCGGCTTCAACCCCCATAATGGCGGCGATTGCCGTTGCCGCATCGTTTCCGCCCGGAGTGCATCGGTTGCACTCGGTTGTTTCGCCTTTTGAAAGAGCGGCAGCATAGCCGTCACAGCCGCTGAAGCCGCAGGCACCGCAGTTTGCACCGGGCAGACATTCGCGGATTTTTTC
>JBJFHW010000281.1:0-8656 GCA_051893965.1 Acutalibacteraceae bacterium | reverse complement strand
CAAGTTCGATGATGTTCATCACATCTTCGGTTGTCAGCGGCTCAAAATAAAGCTTGTCGCTTGTTGTGTAATCGGTGGAAACCGTTTCGGGGTTATTGTTGATGATGATGGCTTCAATGCCGAATTTCTTAATGGTCATAACAGCGTGAACGGTGGAATAATCGAATTCAACGCCCTGACCGATTCGGATCGGGCCCGAACCGAGAACCACAATTTTCTTTTTGTCGGTCACAACCGATTCGTTTTCTTCTTCATAGGTCGAATAGAAATAAGGAATATACGATTCAAACTCGCTTGCGCAGGTGTCAATCATTTTATAAACCGGGAAAATTTTGTTTTGCTTTCTCATTTCCCAAACGGCTGTTTCGTCAACATTCCAGATGCCGGCAATATATTTATCGGAAAAGCCCATTTTCTTGGCTTCTTTGAGAACGGTAAGGTCATTTTTGTTTTCTTTGAGTACGGTTTCAAATTCAACAATGTTTTTGAACTTTTCAACAAAGAACAAATCAATTTTTGTTGCGCTGCAAATTTTACCGATGTCGGCGCCGCGTCTTAAAAGCTCGGCAATGGCAAAAATTCTGTCGTCCGTTCCGATTCTGATATAGTCCATAAGCTCTGCCGTTTCAAAGCTGTCAAACTTTTTCAGATAAAGGTGGCAAACGCCGATTTCAAGCGACCTGATTGCTTTGAGCAGGCTTTCCTCCATGGTTCTTCCGACCGACATAACCTCGCCCGTGGCTTTCATCTGCGTGCTGAGTCTGTTGGAAGCGGAAGCAAATTTATCAAACGGGAAGCGTGCAATTTTTGTCACAACATAATCGAGCGTCGGTTCAAAGCTTGCCGGTGTGTTGGCAATTGCAATTTCATCAAGCGTCATGCCGACGGCGATTTTTGCCGAAACTCTTGCAATCGGATAGCCGCTTGCTTTGGAGGCCAGCGCCGAAGAGCGTGAAACTCTGGGATTGACCTCAATGAGATAATAGTTAAACGACTGCGGGTCAAGCGCAAACTGAACATTGCATCCACCCTCAATTTTCAGCGCACGGATAATTTTCAGCGCACTGTCACGAAGCAGGTGATATTCCTTGTTTGTCAGCGTCTGGCTCGGTGCAACAACAACGCTGTCGCCTGTGTGAATACCGACCGGATCAATGTTTTCCATGTTACAGATTGTGATTGCGGTATCGTTTGCGTCGCGCATGACTTCATATTCGATTTCTTTATATCCTTTGATGCTTTTTTCAACAAGCACCTGACCGACCGGCGAAAGTTTCAGCGCATTTTTCATAATGTCGCAAAGCTCTTTTTCGTCATCGGCAAAGCCGCCGCCCGTTCCGCCGAGCGTAAACGCAGGACGAAGCACAACCGGATATCCGATTTCTTCCGCCGCTTTTTTGGCTTCTTCAATGGAATGGGTAATGATAGACGGCAAAACCGGTTCGCCCAGCTGCTCGCAAAGCTCCTTGAACAGTTCTCTGTCCTCGGCGCGCTCAATGCTTTCACTGCTTGTTCCGAGCAGTTCAACCTGACATTCATCAAGAACGCCCTTTCTTGCAAGCTGCATGGCAAGGTTCAGACCCGTTTGTCCGCCGATTCCGGGCAGAATGGCGTCCGGTCTTTCATATCGGAGAATTTTTGCAACATATTCAAGCGTCAGCGGCTCCATATATACCTTATCGGCAATGACGGTATCCGTCATGATGGTTGCCGGGTTTGAGTTAACAAGAACAACCTCATAGCCCTCTTCACGAAGCGCAAGGCAGGCTTGCGTTCCGGCATAGTCAAATTCAGCCGCCTGACCGATGACAATCGGTCCCGAGCCGATAACAAGCACTTTTTTAATATCTGTTCTTTTAGGCATTTTTGTTTTCCTCCATGTTTCTCAGGAATCTGTCAAAAAGATAGGCGCTGTCCTGCGGACCGGGTGCGCTTTCGGGGTGATACTGAACGCTGAAAACCTTATCCTTTTCGCTTTTAACACCCTCAACGGTGTTGTCAAGAAGATTGATATGCGTCACTTCAAGGCCTGTGCCCGCAAGGCTTTTTTCGTCAACGGCATAGGAATGATTCTGGCTTGTGATTTCAATTTTGCCTGTTTCAAGGTTTTTGACCGGGTGATTGCCGCCGCGGTGACCGAATTTAAGCTTATAGGTTTTTGCGCCGTAAGCAAGGCTTATCATCTGATGACCGAGGCAGATTCCGAAAATGGGAAGCTTTCCTTTGAGATTTCTGACAAGCTCAATAACAGACTGAACATCTTCCGGGTCTCCCGGGCCGTTGGAAAGAAAAAGTCCGTCCGGTGAAAGGGCAAGCACCTGCTCTGCGGTTGCGTTATAAGGCATGATCGTCACATTGCAGCCGCGCTTGTTGAGGCTTCTGATGATGTTAAGCTTGATGCCGCAATCGATTGCAACAACGTCATATTTATGGTTCGGCGTTCTGGAATACCAGCGCTTTTTGCAGCTTACAAAAGGCACGGCGTCGGTCGGAACCGGGGTGTTTCTGATAATTTCAAGTCCCTGCTCAATGGTGGTTCCGGGGTTCGTAATCAGCACTCTTCTTGAGCCTAAATCACGGATTGACCTTGTAATTTTTCTTGTGTCAACGCCGAAAATTCCGGGAATGTGATATTCTTCCATGGTTTCCGAAAGCGTTTTTGTATAGCGGAAGTTGCTGGGCGAATCGCAGTATTCACGAACGATCAGACCGCCGATGGTGGGCGTTTTGGTTTCATAGTCTTCGTCGGTGATTCCGTAGTTTCCTATAAGCGGATAAGTCATCACAACCGCCTGATAGGTATAAGACGGGTCGGAAACAATTTCCTGATAGCCAACCATGGAGGTGTTGAAAACAATTTCGCACACCTTGTCGTCAAGCGAGCCGAACGCATAGCCGTAATATTCGCTGCCGTCTTCCAAAATGATTTTTCTGTCAAATTCTCTTAACATAATTTCTTCCTTTCTTGCAATCTTAACCGAAAATGATTTTTCCGTTTACCATTGTCATTTTACATTTTCCGAAAACCGTTTCTCCCTCAAACGGGGTTGCTTTTCCCATCGAAAGAAAATCTGCGCTGTTGATTTTATATTCTTCGTTTAAGTCGAACACCGTTAAGTCTGCGCTGTTTCCGACTTTGATTTCTGCGCCGATACCGAAGCGCTTTTTGGCGTTCGTGTTCAGAAGCTCCATCAGCTTTTCAAGGGATATTATGCCCGTCCTGACAAGCTTTGTATAACAAACCGGAAAAGCTGTTTCCAGTCCCACAACACCCATCAGGCTTTTTGCAAGACCTTTTGATTTTTCTTCTTTGCTGTGCGGCGCATGGTCGGTTGCAATCATATCAATCGTTCCGTCTTTGATGCCTTCAATCAGCGCAAGTCTGTCGTTTTCGCTTCTTATCGGCGGATTCATTTTAAATCTGCCGTCCTCCTGAAGCTGACTGTCGTTCATTGTCAGGTAATGCGGACCGGTTTCGCAAGTGATGTCAACGCCCTGCGCTTTTGCGTTTCGAATCAGTTCAACGCTTTCCTTGCAGGATATGTGGCAGACGTGATATTTACAGCCTGTTTTTTTGCAAAGTTCAATATCGCGTGCAATCGGCGCGAATTCGCTTTCGCTGCAAATTCCTTTGTGACCGTGTTTTTTTGCGTATTCTCCGTCGTGAATATAGCCTCCGAAAAGCAGGCTGTTATCTTCACAGTGGGCGGCGATAATTTTGCCGAGGCTTTTGGCTTTTTCCATTGCCTTTTGCATCATTTCTTCGCTTTGCACGCCCCTGCCGTCATCGGAAAAGCCGCAGACAGCGTCCGCCATATCGTCCATATCGGAAAGCTCGTTTCCGTTTTCGCCTTTTGTGATGGTGCCGTAAGGATAAACATGAACCGAGGCGGTGTTTTTAATGATTGCAAGCTGTTTGCTGAGGTTTTCTCTGCTATCGGGGCACGGCTTTAAATTCGGCATGGCGCAAACGCTTGTGTAGCCGCCGTGAGCAGCTGCCGCCGTTCCTGTTTTTATGGTTTCCTTATAAGAAAAACCCGGCTCACGAAGATGAACATGCACATCTGTGAAACCGGGAAAAATAAATAAATCATCAAATGAAAAAGCAGCGGCGCCGTCACACTGAATATCTTTTGAAATTTCAGTTATGAAACCGTCGCAAATAAGAATATCGGTTTTTTCAAAGGAGCCGTTAACAAAAGCCGATGCGCCTTTCAACAAATATTTCATCGTTGTTCTCCTTTCTCATGCTTTTAATATCGAGTTATTATATCATATGCCAAAGCTTGCTGTCAACCGAAAGAAGCGAAAATAAATTGACAGATATTTTGAATTCTTACTGCCTTTTTATGTTGACATTGACAGATAGTAAAAGCTATAATAAAAGAAATAAACCATATTTTTTTCAGGGGGATTTTTCATGGAAAAACAAATGAAGTTCAAGGAAGTGGCCGCCTATTCGCTGGGACTTTTCGGCTTTCAGGCGATTGTCGGCTTTCTCAACTCTTATCAGGCCGAATTTTATCATTCACAAATGGCGGCAAACCTTGCCGTTGTGGGAATTCTGATTCTTGTTGTCAAAATTGTTTCGGCAATTTTTGACCCGATTGTGGGAAACATGATTGAACGCAAAAACAGCAAAAACGGCAAGCTCAAACCGTTCATCGCTTATTCCATTGTTCCGCTTGCGGTGATGACGGTTGTGCTTTTCATCAAAGTGCCGCTTAGCGGTACCGCTCTTTATGCTTACATATTTATCACGTTCCTGTTGTGGAGCATGGCGATGACGCTCGGCGATGTTCCGTCTCAGGGCATTGCCGCGGTTCTGACACCGAATCCCGACGAAAGAACAAACGTCATTTCCATTGCCAACACCTTAAAGCAAATCGGCTTTTCCGCCGCCGCTGTTGTTGTTCCGGTTGTGTGCCTGATTGTTCCGGGCGGCTCAAAGGTTTTCGGCATTGCCGAGGGTGAAAAAGACAGTCCGATCAGCTCTTCGGAATATCTTGTCACCGCCGTTGTTGTTGCGGTTCTCGGCTGTGCGCTGTTTTCGCTGATTTATTTCTTTAATAAGGAAAGAGTTCCCTATAAAGCCGAAAAAATGTCTTTTTCTCAGATGTTCCATGCTCTTCGCGACAACAAGCCGCTGATGCTCGTTATTCTTTCCTATTTCCTCGGCTCGGGCAGACAAATGGCAATGGCCATTCAGGTTCAGGCCTCCAATGCGCTTTTGGGCAGTGAAAACTATGTTCTTGTTCTCGGCATCACAACCGCCGTCGGCTCCATGCTCAGCATGGCAATCACACCCGTTCTTATCAAAAAGCTCGGCGAAAAGAAAGCGTTCATCATTCTTTCTCTTTACGGCTTTGTCATTTCAACCGTTGCCTATCTGTTCTATGTTTTCATCAGCACAAACATGATTGTGATGTTCGTCATGCTCTTCCTGACGGGTCTTCAGTTCGGCGCCGTCACGCTGATGCCGATGATTATGGTGACCGACTGCGTTGATTATTATGAATATAAAACCGGAAAAAGAGTGGAGGGACCTGCTTTTTCGATACTCACGCTCACAATCAAGGTTTGCCTTGCCATTGGCGCGGCAATCGGACTGATTATGGTTCAGGCTTCCGGCTACACTGCCGAGGCGGCACAGGTTGCACAAAGCACAAAGAACATCATCTATTTTGCCTATGTTGCCCTACCCGGCATTTTCAGCCTGCTTGCGGTTTTCCCGATTTTAAAATATGACCTTGCAGGCGAAAAGAAAAAGGAAATTACCGAAGAACTTCAAAAAAGGCGTCTGGAGCAGACAAAGGTCAATTGAATTTATAACAGAATAATAATAACAGGCAGACCTGCAAAACGGTTCTGCCTGATTTTTTATATCAAAATATATTCCGAATCAAATGAATACATTTGTGACAAATTAACGTAATATGTCTGAATTGTTAATTTTCATTGATTTATGTCAGTTTAAAAACCACTAATATCAGGTTAATCTTTAGTTAAAATATTTTTGTTAATTTTGCCCATATCAGTGGAAATCTTAACTTTTCTTAACGAAGAAAACAGAAGCAGACAAGAGTCGAACACAATATGGTTTTAAGCGATAAAATTCTGCCGATACTGCGGCAGAAATGCTCGAAATGCGCCGGCATTTCTCCGCTTTCTTTCTTGTCTCGACAAAAATTTATTCGTTTAAAACTTCGAAGAACCTGAAATCGAATATTTTTTGTGCATTGCGTAGCTTGAAGCCGCAGGCATACTTGACGTATGGTAAGGCTGAAAGCATAGCAAGGTGCGTAAAATATTCGCTTTCAGGCATATTGAGTTCGACTCTTGCCTGCTTAAGCTCAGGAGACAAAAATGTATAATCATCACCCGAAATTTGACCCGGAAAAAATCAAAAGCATTCCCGATGTTCTTGATTTTTGCATATCGCAATACGCAGAAGAAACCGCATTCACAACAAAAGACGCAAAAGGCAGCATCAATACCAAAAGCTTTCAGGCGCTGCGGGACGAATCGCTTGCCGTTGCCGCCGAGCTTGATGAAATCGGCTGCGGCAAAAAAAGAGCCGCCATCATTTCGGAAAACTCGGTCGAATGGATTGAAGCCTTTTTTGCAATCAGCTGCGCCGGCGGCGTTGGAGTACCGCTTGACAGAGAACTGTCTGCAAACGATCTTGCAAAGCTTATCAAAAGAAGCGATTGCAGCGCGGTTTTTTATTCAAAAAGCTATGAAAGCAAAGCCGATGAACTGAAAAAAGAATTTGAGAACATTCATTTCATTTGCCTTGATGAATTTGAAAGCATCGCCCGAAAGCATAAAGGCGCAGCTTTTAAGCCTGTTCAGCCCGAAGACGACAATCAGCCGGCTATTATTGTTTTCACCTCCGGCACAATGGGCGAAAGCAAAGGCGTTGTTCTTTCGCATAAAAATGTAATTTCCAACACGCTTTCCGGCTGTGAAATTATCGGAGACTGCGAAAAAGCGGTTCTGATTCTGCCGCTTCACCACACTTTCGGCCTTATCACCGGGATTATCGGGCCGCTTCTTCTTCACGGCAATGTTTTCATCAGCAAAAGCATCCGCCGTGTTCAAAAGGATATGGAGTTTTTTGGGCCGGACATCATTCTTGTTGTTCCGATCATTGCTGAAACGATATACAAAAAAATCATGGCTGAAATTGAAAAACAAGGCAAAACCAGAACCGTGCAAAAAGGCATTAAACTCAGCAACACGCTTCGCAAAATCGGTATTGACAAAAGAGACAAGCTTTTTCATGAAATTCTTGCAAAATTCGGCGGTGAGCTGAAATCTATCATTTGCGGCGGTGCACCGATTAACGAAAACATTGTCCGGGGGCTGTGCGACCTCGGCATTGAAACGAGAAACGGCTACGGCATTACGGAATGTTCGCCGATTGTCAGCGTCAATCTGATCGGAAAAGGCAAAAACAAAATCGGCAGTGCAGGCCCTGCCATGTCCTGCTGCAAAATCAGAATCAAAAATCCCGACAAGGACGGAATCGGCGAAATTGAAGTTTGCGGTTCCAACGTCATGCTCGGCTATCTTGACGATGAGCAGGCAACCAAAGAGGCGTTTGACGGCGAATGGTTCAGAACCGGCGACCTCGGCTTCCTTGACGGCGACGGCTATCTTTATCTGACCGGCAGAAAAAAGAATCTGATTATTCTTTCCAACGGCAAAAACGTTTCACCCGAAGAAATTGAAAGCAAGCTTCTTGAAAACGACCTTATCAAAGAGGTGGTTGTTTTTGAAGAAAACGCAAAAATCTGCGCCGAAATCTATCCCGGCGAGGACTATGACTATGACAACGAAAAGCCGGTTTTTGATATGGTTGACGCCTTTAACCGCACCGTCCCTCCGTATAAAAACATTGAAAAAATCATCATCAGAAAAACGGAATTTCCAAAAACAACAACCATGAAAATCAAAAGGGGAAAAATGCACGCGAACGTTTAAAAAGCGTTTATTAAGATAAAATAATATTATAAGGAGAAACCATTATGATTGAAAAACTCAAAGAAATTTTTGCCCGTTACAGCGACGCCGATATATCCGGCATCACTCAGGACACCGTCATTTTGCGCGATCTCGGGCTGAACTCTTATGCCATTATTGAAATTATCAATGAAATTGAAGAGGAATTCGACATTGAAATTCCCGACAACATTTTGCCCGACATCAAAACCGTCGGCGATATGCTGCGCTTTCTTGAAAAAGCAAAAAGCAACTGACACACACCGATAAAAAAGCACCGCATCACGGATTCATTGCCGTTTTTGCGGTGCATTTTTTATTTCTTTGCATATTGTTCTTCGAGCCACTTTTTCACAAGCGGCAGGCTTTCTTCTTCAAAATCAAAGCTTTTGGTTTCAATTTCTTCTTCAGCCGTGTTGTCAAAGCTGTTCATTCCGAAATAGGCCGCGGCTTTGATGATTTCCTGAAATTCATCTTCTTCATCGTCATTGTCTTTTTCAATTTTAATTTTTTCAATCCAGATGCTGTAATTGAAAATTTTCTCGCACAAACAGCCTTTTTGCGGATCGGTTCCGAGCGAGCCGAAATATCGGTTATAGGTTCCGCCGATTCTTGAACCGCCGATCAGCCAGTCCAGACGCGGCACCTT
>JBJFHW010000280.1:0-8667 GCA_051893965.1 Acutalibacteraceae bacterium | reverse complement strand
ATATTTTGAAGTTACTTCTCTTTTTTATTGGGTCACATCATTTTAACACATACAATCAGTGTTAAGATTTATTATATGTATTAAATATTGACCTGCTCTTGTCAAATAATCCGCTTTATGATAAAATCATGCTGAGTTTAAACCATAAAATTTTATATCTTCCAAAACATAAATTCAGGAGAACGGCATGAAAGAAGTTACGATTTATACCGACGGAGCCTGCAGCGGAAATCCCGGCGCAGGCGGTTGGGGCACAATTCTTGATTATAAAGGCAAAAGGAAAGAACTTTGCGGCGGCGAAGCGCAGACAACCAACAACCGAATGGAACTTACTGCTGTGATTGAGGGACTGAAAGCGCTCAAAGAAAGCTGTAAAGTGACGATTATTACCGATTCGCAGTATGTTGCAAACGGCATTAATCTTGGCTGGGCGAAATCATGGAAAGCAAACGGCTGGCGAAAAAAAGACAAAAAACCGGCACTCAATCCCGAACTTTGGGAAGAACTTCTTTCTCTGATTGACAAACACGAGGTAAAAATTGATTGGATCAAAGGCCACGCAGGTCACAAGGAAAACGAACGCTGCGATGAAATGGCCGTTGAGCAGAGCCTGAAATATAAAAAATAGCTGACGAAGAAAATCCAATTCATTAAAGCGCTTATAACAAAACCGACCGGGAGCAAAAATATATTTGCAAACCCAGCCGGTTATTAACTTAGATTTTATTGTCTTCTTTAGGAAATACTACTGTTAAAAGCATTTTAAAATCCTTTGGCGCATAAACTGCATGCGGTTTTTGTGCAGGCATGACAAGAGCTTCGCCTGCGCTGCAAAGATAAACCTTTCCGTCAACGGTAAACTGCCCTGTCCCTTCCAAAACAGTTACCATCGCATCTCCTGTTGAGTCATGCGTGCCGATTTCCTCACCCTGTGAAAAAGCAAACAAAGTTATACTCACCGCGCTGTTTTGAGCCAGAGTTTTACTGACAACCTGCCCTTTCTGAACAGCTACCTGCTGAGCAAGACTGAACACTTTTTCATGATTTACATTTTTAATATATGGCATTTTTTCCCTCCTGTTATTTTATTTTTCCGTCAGTTGAAACGATTACAACCTGACAAGCAATTGATTTTCCGCTTCTTTCAAGAGCCGTTTTAACCGCGTGCTCAATACCGCCGCAGCAAGGCACTTCCATTCTTACAACGGTTATGCTTTCAATATTATTGTTTTTAATAATATCAGTAAGTTTTTGCGAATAATCGACACCGTCAAGTTTCGGGCAGCCGATAAGCGTAATTTTGTTTCTGATAAAATCATTGTGAAAATTACCGTATGCATAAGCCGAACAATCAGCTGCAACAAGCAAGTTTGCACCGTCAAAATAAGGAGCATTTACCGGCACAAGTTTAATCTGAACAGGCCACTGTGAAAGCTCGCTTGAAACGGAAACATTTGTATTTTCCGCCTTTTTTTCGTGATTTATTCTCATTGAGCGGGAACCCGGACAACCTATGTGCTTCTGCTTTTTCGATGCCTGACTTGCCTTTACCGCCTGCTCGTTATAGGCAGGAGCCTCTCTCATCTCAAAAGAAATTGCATCTGTCGGGCAAGCCGGCAGACAATTACCCAAACCATCGCAGTAATCCTCACGCGTAAGCACCGCTTTTCCGTTTACCATTTCTATTGCACCCTCATGGCACGCAGCAGCGCAGGCGCCGCAACCGTTACACTTTTTTTGATCTATTTTAATTATTTTTCTAATCATAAAAAACTTCCTTTCTTGATTCGGTAAGCTCATTATATTACAATTCAACGAAAATGTATGTTGGATTTACAACAAAAAAATCAAAATGATTCGGTATATTATGGATAAAAAATATTTGGATATTTTAAACAGATGCAGTCTGTTTGACGGCACTGACAAAAACAATCTTGCGTTCATGTTAAACTGCCTTGAGGCTGATATAAAATGCTTTTCAAAAGGTGAAACTGTTTTCAGTCAGGGAAGCAAAGCAGGACTTGTGGGTATAATCCTTTCAGGCTGCGCACAAATTGTTACGGACGATTACTACGGTAACCGGAATCTGCTTGCATCAGTCGGCGAAGGTGAGCTTTTTGCCGAAGCATATGCCTGTGCAGATGTTACGGCACTGCCGGTGAGCGTTATTGCAGTAAGCGAGTGCAAAATTCTATTGTTTAACTGCAAAAAAATAATAAATTCAAACCGAAACTCTTGTAAATTTCATTACCAGATAATAAATAATCTTCTTAAAATTGTGTCGCAGAAAAACATTGCACTGAATGAAAAAGCGCAGATAACATCAAAGCGCACAACGAAAGAAAAAATCATGGCATATCTTTCTGCCTATGCGAAAAAGTGCGGCTCATCAGAATTTGATATACCTCTTAACAGACAAGAACTTGCCGATTATCTTTGCGTGGAACGCAGTGCAATGTCAGCAGAAATCGGCAAACTGAAAAAAGAAGGCAAAATTTTTTGCCAAAAAAATCATTTTAAACTTCTTGAAGATATATAAAAACCACCGGGCAAATGAACCGGTGGTTTCGATTTTAATAATTACTGATTAATTAGTCATGAGTTAGCCTAAAGAAATCCATCGCCAAACACCAATCAAACTTTTATAATGCTTCTCAGATTAATTTTAAAAGCCCTCAAAGGTCATATTGTTTTTTAGCGCAACATCTTCCGTACTGAGAATTGCACCTGTTGACGGCAGAGATTTTGCCCTGTATCTTGCAGGTCTGACATATTCGCCCTCTTTATACGGACGGACAAGAGAAATATGATTGTTTCTTTTCAGCGTGATGCAGGCAACGCCCTGTGTGTCTTTCATCGCTTTGACAGAAACCAGAGAAGTGTTAAACAAAAGGTTTCTTCCGCCGGTGGTTTCAATTACCAGGTCGGTATCCTCATCAAGCTTCATAATGGCTGCAAGCGGTGATTTGTCGCTGTATGCCTTGATCAGCTTCTTTCGGTTCGTTTTTGTAACATAGGAAGAAAGCGAGACCTTTGCAACCTTTCCGTTTTCAAAAAAGAACAGCATAAAGCCTTTGCTGTCGTTTTCCAGCTCACAAACATAAACAGCATTTTCGCCTTCGTCCATGCCGAGCTTTGCGGGGATAAAATCACCGAGTACGCTTGTTTTCGTGTCGGAGAAATTATCCGCAACGGTTTTATAAACCTGACACTTATCTGAGAAAAACAAAAGCTGTTTTGCGTTTGAGCTTTCAATTGTCTGGATGATCATATCGTTTTCTTTCAGCTTATGTTCCCCGCTCATTCGAAGCGACTGCGGCGTAATTTTTTTGAAATAGCCCTCTTTTGTGAAGAACAGCGTAACGGGATAATCGGGAACAACTTCATCGGGCTCGGACTGTTCAAAACCGGAAACATCAAGAATTTCACTTCTTCTTTCGGTCGAATATTTCTTGATTACTTGTTTGAGTTCTTCGATAATGACTTTTCGAAGCTTTGCTTTACTTGAAAGCGTATCTTCCATGTCGGCAATTGAATTTGTCAGGTTTTCAATGTCCTTTAATCTTTTGAGAATATATTCTCTGTTGAGGTGGCGAAGCTTGATTTCCGCAACATATTCTGCCTGAATTTCATCAATGCCGAAGCCTGCCATTAAGTTCGGGATAACTTCGCTTTCCTCTTCGGTATTTCTGATAATGGCAATCGCCTTGTCAATATCAAGAAGAATTTTTTCAAGACCTTTGAGAAGATGCAGTCTTTCTTTTGCCTTGTTCAAATCAAAGGTAATTCGGCGAAAAACACATTTACCTCTGAAGCGGATCCATTCAATAAGCAAATCGCGCACACCGAGAACTTTCGGATAGCCGTCAATGAGCACATTAAAATTGCATGAAAAGCTGTCTTCAAGCGGCGTGGTTTTATAAAGCTTTTGCATCAGCTTGTCCGGGTCAACACCGCGTTTTAAATCTATGGTGATTTTCAGACCGCTTTTGTCGGTTTCATCACGAATATCGCTGATTTCGCGAAGCGAGCCTGCTTTGATTCGCTCAATAATTTTATCAATGATTGCTTCCGCGGTTGTTGTGGGCGGAATTTCGGAAATATCAATGCAGTTAAAGGACTTGTCATAAGTGTATTTCGCCCGTACCTTTATGCTGCCTCTGCCGGTGTTATAGATTTCCTGCATTACCGCCTTGTCATAAAGGATAATGCCGCCGCCGACAAAATCGGGAGCCGGAAGCGTTTCGATGATGTTATAATCCTGATCTTTGATCAGTTCAATGGTTGTTTCGCAAAGCTCTTTCAGATTAAACGAGCAAATTGAGCTTGCCATACCGACCGCAATTCCCAGACTTACGTTGGCAAGAATGGACGGAAATGTAACCGGAAGCAAGGTCGGCTCTTTCATGGTACTGTCATAGTTATCAACAAAATCGGTGGTGTTTTTGTCAATATCTCTGAAAAGCTCGTTACAAATCGGCTCAAGCTTTGCTTCGGTATATCTTGCCGCAGCATAGTGCATATCGCGTGAATACGCCTTGCCGAAGTTTCCCTTTGAATCAACAAACGGATTCAAAAGCGCTTCGTTGCCTCTTGAAAGTCGAACCATGGTTTCATAAATTGAAGCGTCTCCGTGCGGATTCAGACGCATGGTTTGTCCGACGATGTTTGCCGATTTGGTTCGTGTGGAACCTAAAAGATTCATTTTATACATTGTATAAAGCAGTTTTCGGTGCGAGGGCTTGAATCCGTCGATTTCGGGAATTGCACGCGAAAGAATAACGCTCATCGCATAAGGCATATAGTTAATTTCAAGCGTATCGGTAATCTGCTGTTCAATGACTTCGCCGGCGTCTGCAATGTGCGTGTTTTTGAGAATATCACTGCCGTCAACGGGCTTGTCCGATGATTTTCTTTTTTTTGCCATTTTTTCACCCCGCTTTTTCAGCTTACATCGGTCATGTCAATATAAAGATGACCGAAATTGGCAATATAGTCCTTTCTGCCCGAAAGATTATCGCCGAGCAGAAGATCAAATTTTTCTGCGGTTTCTTCCATATCCGACGGCTCAATTTTGATCAATCGCCTTGTTGCCGGATTCATGGTTGTCAGGTTCATCATTTCGGCTTCGTTTTCGCCGAGACCTTTTGAACGCTGAATGGTATATTTTTTGTCACCGATTTGCTCGAGAGCATCGGTTTTTTCTTTTTCGCTATATGCAAACCAGGTCTGAGAGCCGCTTGTGATTTCATAAAGCGGAGACTCCGCAATAAACACCTTTCCCTCTTTAATCAGCGTCGGCATCAGGCGGTATATCATTGTCAGAATGAGTGTTCTGATCTGATAGCCGTCAACATCGGCGTCGGTGCAGATGATAACCTTGCTCCAACGAAGCTTATCAATATCAAAAGTCACCATGTTTTTGCTTGCGGCCGATTTTGTTTTGACCTCAACGCCACAGCCGAGAACTCTGACAAGATCAACGATGATGTCACTTTTGAAAATTTTGTCATATTCCGATTTCAGGCAGTTGAGAATCTTACCTCTTACGGGTATGATCGCTTGAAATTCGGAGTCTCTTGCCTGTTTGCAGGCGCCGAGAGCAGAGTCGCCCTCCACGATGAAAAGTTCTCTTTTGTTGATGTCTCTGCTTCTGCAGTCAACAAATTTCTGAACTCGGTTTGTCAGGTCGTTCGATGCGGCAAGCGTTTTTTTCAGGCTTTGCCTTGTTGATTCAGCCTTGACACGGCTTCTCATATTGACAAGGATCTGATCGCAGATTTTATCGGCGTCCATCTTGTTTTCAATGAAATATACCTCAATCTGATGGCGCAGAAAATCCGTCATTGCCTCTTGGATAAATTTGTTTGTAATTGCCTTTTTGGTCTGGTTCAGATAGGAAGTTTCGGTTGAAAACGATGACGAAACCAGAACAAGACAGTCGGCAACATCCTGAAACTTAATTTTCGGGTCGGTTTTGGCATATTTGCCGTTCTGTTTTAAGTAAGAATCAATCTGATAAACAAATGCGTTGGTAACGGCTTTATCGGGTGAGCCGCCGAATTCAAGCCAGCTTGAGTTGTGATAATATTCAATCATCTGCTTTTTGTTTGAAAAAGCAAGCGCAACATTAAGCTTGACCTTATATTCGGGCAGATCGGCTCTGTCTTTACCGCTTCTTTCCGTTTGCCAGAACTGAACGGGTGTCAGATAATCATCGCCGACAAATTCACGAACATAATCGGTGATGCCCTCTTCGTAATAATATTCAAAGCTTTCAAAACCGCCGTTAATTTCATTGCGCAGTTCGAATCTGACCTTGTTATTGACAATCGCCTGTCTGCGGATAATCTCTTTATAATAATCAAGCGGAATATCAATATCCGTAAAGACCTCAAGGTCGGGTTTCCATCTGATTCGGCTTCCGGTGTCACGCTTTGAATATGGTTCGCTTTGAAGTCCGCCAATGTTGAAGCCCTTTTCAAAATGAAGCGTATATTTATAGCCGTCACGCTTGATTTCAGCGTCCATATATTCGCTTGCAAACTGCGTTGCACAAAGTCCCAGACCGTTCAGCCCAAGAGAATATTCATAGCTGCCGCCGGCATTGGTTTTATATTTGCCGCCGGCATACAGTTCGCAGAAAACAAGCTCCCAGTTATATTGATTATATTTTTCATTAAAGCCGACAGGAATTCCACGCCCCATATCGGCAACTTCAACACTTCCGTCAAGGAAGCGTGTGACAACAATTTTGTTTCCGTAGCCCTCTCTGGCTTCGTCAATGGAGTTTGAAAGAATTTCAAACATTGAGTGTTCGCAGCCCTCAATGCCGTTTGAGCCGAAAATGACGGCCGGTCTTTTTCGGACCTGATCCGGACCTTCAAGCTTTTCAATATCCTGATCACTGTAGCCGGATTTTTTTGCCATATGTCTCATATCCTTTCCTTTTCAAATAAATCTATTCAATATGTAATACTATCCTGTGTGCAAAGAAGTAAATTATCCGCTGAACTTCGGCATCTGAGATTCCGACCGAAAAAAGCAGCTTATTTAATTTACACTATTTTTCCAAAAAAATCAAGTCACCAAAAATGAAAACAGCCGGCATACAAAACACAAAGTTCGGCTTTGCGTCAGCATGTCGGCAATAAGTAACTTATAATTACTTAAATTATGTTATTCTCACGTTTCGTTATCCTTAATTTTAAAAATCAGCTTCAGCAGTCCGCGAAGCATTTTCGGACTTTTGAAAACAACAACTTTCATATAGAAACCTCCGTGAAAAAAAATTGCACTGCGGGTCAATGCCTTTTACCGCCAAAATGAAAGTGGTTTAATTTTTTGTGCAGCAAATAATGCCGAGAATGACAAGCATGATGGCAAGAATGAACAGCATTATTTTGGTCGGAAAACACAGTGCAAGAAGCAATCCTGCTCCAAATGCGGCAAATACCATTCCTTTACAGCCGGTCGGTGTTCGTGACATTGCATCAGCCCCGCAATAATATTCTGTCCGCTGTTACTCAAAACCTCCGTGTGCAGACAGTTCAATATCATTATACGAAAATGCAAAGAAATTGTGATTATCCGGACGTAAAAAAAGAAAAACATTGTTTAAACAAACCGTTGCGGACATTTTTAAACCTTTTCTATTTGCCAGTGCTTGATGTTTTTTGCTTCATTATAAAGCGTGACATAGCTGTCATATCTGCTTTTGCTTATGCTTCCTTCTTGCACCAACTGACAGATTTTGCAGCCCTTTTCACCGATATGAGCACAACCCGTGAATTTGCAGGAAGTCAGATATTCCTGAAATTCCGGAAAATAAAACTGCAAGTCATCTTTCAAAATCACATCGTCGTCCACAAAATCAACAGCCGAAAATCCCGCTGTGTCAATCACATAACCGTTTGCGGCATGAAAAATTTCTGCCTGCCTTGTTGTATGGCGGCCTCTTCCGAGTTTTTCGCTGATGCTTTTGGTCTCAAGGTTCAGTCCGGGTGAAAGCGCGTTGATGAGCGTTGATTTTCCGACGCCGGAGTTTCCCGTTAAAGCGACAAGCTTCCCGGAAATGAATTGCTTGATTTTGCCGAGTTGAGAATGGTTTTCTTTTGAAAACTCAAAGACCTGAAATCCGGCTTTTTCATAAATATTTTTAATTTCATCGCCGTTTTTTAAATCGCCCTTTGTGATGACAATTGCCGTTTCAACGCCGTTTTTTTGTGCAATGACCGTCATTTTGTCAATCACAAGCGTGTTCGGAATCGGCTCACAAACAGAAACAACAATCATCAGCGCATCAATGTTTGCAACCGGCGGTCTTTTCAAACTGTTTTTTCTCGGCAAAATTTCATCAACAGTGTTTTCCATGTTATCGTTGACGGAAATTGTTACCCGGTCGCCTGCCATCGGCGTAATCTTTTCTTTTCTGAATTTGCCTTTTGCCTTACATTCAAAAATGCCGGCGGCGGTTTCAACATAATAGAAACCGCCGATACCTTTGATTATAACTCCGTCATATTTTTTCATTATTCAAGTTCACCATCGTCAAGCACAGGTTCATCGTCTTGCGCGCTTGAAGACGGTTCGGTTGTTGTGTGCTTTTGTGTGCTTTCTGTTGTTGTCGGTTTTTCGGTTGTCGGAGCCTTTGTTGTTGTCGGCTTT
>JBJFHW010000279.1:0-8688 GCA_051893965.1 Acutalibacteraceae bacterium | reverse complement strand
ATAAATATAAGAAGGATACGAGCATGAAAAAAGTGAAAATCACCGTAATCAGAAAAGCGAGATATGACGATTTGATTGAAAAATTTGAGAACCCGATTGAGCACGCCTGCGACTTGAGTGAGGGCGATATTTTTATTGCGTGCGGCGGCAAAAAGCCGGATGGACTTTGTGACAGCGCATGGGAGAGTATGTCGCCGTTTGTGATGACGCTGGCACACGGCGGCGGAAATTTCTATGACGGCTGGATGAAAAATCCCCATTCGGCGATGATTTCGTGCAACGACGGCTTTCGTCCGGTGAGTTTTCTTATCGAGGCGATTGATTGATAAAATATAACTATAATTTATTTTTATCTTGACAACGGCAATTTAGTGTGCTAAAATATTTGTATATATAAACCGATGATTAAGATTAGTAGCATTGAGCGACTGTTTTCAGAGAGTCTTCTGCGGTGGAAGGAAGATAACAAGGCTTTTTGCGAATGGACTTATGAGGGCGGCCGAAAGCTTTTGCGAGTAGTAACCGACGGAATCCGTATCCGTTAACATACGGGCCGCATTTTTGTGCGGAGTAAAGTGGGTGTTATGCCAATTTGGGTGGTACCGCAGGATTTTTCTCCTGTCCCTGTTTTTTCAGGGGCAGGATTTTTTGTTTTATTCAGTCGGTAACAGCCGAAAGGCTTTACAATATTAACCTATAAAGGAGTAACAAAATCATGAAACACACAATCAAAAAACTTCTTGCTGTAGTTCTTTGCCTTTGCTTTGTATTTGCTTTTGCAAGCTGCACAGGCTCAAACAGCGGCGACACAACCGCAACTACGGCTGCCTCAGCCGACAGCGAAACGCTTAAAATCGGCATTATCCAGTATGTTTCACATCCGTCGCTCGATAACTGCTACACCGGTATCAAAAATGCGCTTGATGAAAGCGGTCTTGATATTCAAATCGACCGCCAAATCGGCTCGGATAATGCCGCTGATTCCGACTGCTCAAGCTATGCTAAGAATATGGTCGCTCAGAAATATGATATGATTTTTGCAATCGCAACGCCTGCCGCAACAGCAGCTTATGCCGCGACAGAGGGCACTGATATTCCGGTTATATTCTGCGCTGTTTCAGACCCTGTTGCCGCAAAGCTTGTTGATTCAAATGACGCTCCGGGCGGACTTTGCTCAGGTACATCCGACGTTCTTGATCTTGACGCACAGGTTGACATGATTCAGGCTATGCAGCCCGATGTCAAATCCATCGGTATCCTTTACACAACAAGCGAACCCAACTCCATCACACAGCTTTCTCTTCTCAAAGAAATCTGCGACAAGTGCGGCATCACCGTTGAAGCAACCGGAATCCAGAACGATTCAGACATTCCGTCAGCTGCAACCGCTCTTGCTTCAAAGGTTGACTGCATCAACAACTTCACCGACAACAAGGTTGTTAACAATCTTTCCGTTGTTCTTGAAGCTGCATCAGACGCAGGAATTCCCGTTTACGGTTCAGAAGTTGAGCAGGTTAAAAACGGCTGTCTTGCCGCTGTTTCCATTGATTATGTTGCACTCGGCGAAGTAACCGGTCAGATGGGCATTGATGTTCTCGGCGGAGCCGACATTTCAACAATGGCTGTTAAAACTATTTCAGACGCAACACCGGTTGTTAACACCGATGTTCTTTCCGCTCTCAACATGGAAATGCCCGCTGCATACAGCGATGCAGAAACCGTTCAGACAAACACGGAAGAAACAACAGCAGCCGAATAATCATAACTTTTTGCGCCCGGCGGTTTAAACTACTTAATTTTAACTGATTAACAAAGGAAGTTTCTTATGAATACCGTTCTTTCATGTATAGAAGTCTTCTTAACAGACGGCTTTATGTATTCGCTTCTCGCACTGGGATATTATATATCGTTCACAATCCTTGATTTTCCCGACCTTTCCGTTGAAGGAACGGTTTTGCTCGGCGGCGCGTCTTATGCGCTTCTGGTTTGCAAGGGTATCAACCCATGGCTTGCGATTATCATATCTTTTATCCTCGGCGCGGCCGCAGGCAGTATAACAGGAATACTGCACGTCAAGCTTCACATACGGCCTCTGCTTTGCGGAATTCTTGTTTCAACGGGACTAATTTCGGTAAACCTGATTATGACGGTTGTCGGGAACGGCGGAAACTTCAAGGGTGAAAATGCGCTGAGCACAATTTCATTCACAAGAACAGACCCCACAATTCTCCGGACATTTCCGGCAAAGCTTTTGCCGGATAATGTCGGAGGCATCAACCTGCGCGCTCTGATTACATTCTTTGCCGTTGCGATCATCTTTAAGCTGATTCTTGACGGTTATCTTAAAACCAAAAACGGACTGATGCTTCGTGCAACCGGCAGCAACACGCAGTTTGTAACAATGCTCGCGCAGGATCCGGGAAAATATAAAATTATCGGTCTTGCCATTTCAAACGGATATGCCGCAGTTGCCGGTGCGCTGATTGCAACCTCACGCGCAAACGCAAACCAGGGCATGGGAATCGGAATGGTTGTTGTCGGTCTTGCAAGCGTTATCATCGGACTTTCGGTTTTCGGAAAGCTCAAGCATATGAAGCCGACAACCATGGTCATTTTCGGTTCAATCATCTATCAGGCGTGCCTTGCCATTGCAACCTATCTCGGTGTGCCGTCGTCTTATAACAAGCTGATTATGGCAATCTTGTTCACCATTGCGCTTGTTGTCAGCCACTCCATGAAGAAAGGAGAGAGCAGAGTATGATTGAATTTTCAAATATCATCAAAAAATTCAATGTCGGAACGCCCGATGAAACAACGCTTTTTGACGGTTTTAATCTGAGCATCAAAAAAGGCGAATTTGTTTCTGTTGTCGGTTCAAACGGCAGCGGAAAAACAACCATGCTCAATCTCCTTTGCGGTTCATTGCCGGTTGACGGCGGAAAAATTACGCTTGACGGAAAAGATATTTCAAAAATGAGCGAGCACATCAGAGCCAAAAAGATCGGCAGAGTTTTTCAGGATCCGCAAAAGGGCAGTGCGGCAAGCCTGACCATTCTTGAAAATATGGCGCTTGCCTATAACAAAAACAAGCCCTACTCACTCGGCCGAGCCATCAGCAAAAAGAATATTGATTATTTCAGAACCCGCCTTGAAGCGTGCAATATGGGACTTGAAAACCGATTGGATGTCCGTGTCGGCTCGCTTTCCGGCGGACAGAGACAAGCTCTTGCGCTCGTAATTGCGAACATGAGCGACATCAACACCCTGATTCTTGATGAACACACGGCGGCACTTGACCCGAAATCATCGGAAAGAATCATGGAGCTTACCGATATGTTTGTCAAAGAAAACGGTGTAACCTCTTTGATGGTAACGCATAATCTTCGTTTTGCGGTTGAATACGGAACGAGAATCATCATGATGGATAAAGGCAAAATTGTTCTTGACAAATCCGGTGAAGAAAAGCAAAACACTTCCATTGATGATATTTTGTCTTTGTTCAATCAGATTTCAATTGAGTGCGGAAACTGATAATTTGAATAAATCTAAAAAAATCAAGCAGTAGTCTGTTCGTTTCAGATTACTGCTTTTGTTTTATTTGGTTTTTGGTTTATGCCTTAAAGCGATAGCCTGCGCCCCAGACCGTTCTGATATAATGCGGATTACTCGGATCGTCTTCAATCTTTTCGCGAAGCCTGTTGATGTGAACGGCAACCGTTGAATTGTCTCCCAAAGCGTCATAGCCCCAGATGCTTTCATAAAGCTGTTCCTTGCTGAAAACAATGTCAATGTTATTCATAAAAAACAGCAAAAGCTCATATTCCTTGTTCTTCAGTTCAACCTCTTTGCCTTTCACAAAAACGCGGTGAGTGAGCGTATTGACGGAAATTGCACCGTATTCAATCAGTCGTTCCTTTTTTTCGTTGGAATTTTTGATGCGCTTATACTGCGCAAGATTTGATTTTACTCTTGCAACAAGAACCGTGGGTGAAAACGGCTTTTCAATGTAATCGTCTGCGCCGAGACCGAGCCCTTTGATTTTGTCAACATCGTCAAGCTTTGCCGTAACAAGCAAAATCGGAATGTCAGATTTATCGCGAAGCTTTTTGCAGATGTCAAAGCCGCTGATGCCGGGCAGCATGATGTCAAGCAAAATCAGGTCATAATTGCCCGTAAGCCCCATTTTAAGCCCCTCATAACCGTCAAGTGAAATGTCAACCTCATAGCCGTTGACAAGAAGGAAATCGCGTTCAATTGACGCAATATCGTTATCATCTTCAATAATCAGAATTTTTTCCATTTCTGTTTCGCTCCTTTAATCATCGTTTTCTGCTGTGGGAACTTCAATAATAATTTTCAGACCGCCCGTCGGCACATTTTCCGCATTAATTTTACCGTGCATATTTTTTGTGACGATGTTGCTTACAATCGAAAGACCGATACCGCTGCCGTTTGCTGTCTGATTGCGGGCAGCGTCGCTTCTGTAAAACACCTCAAAAATATGCTCAAGGCTGTTTTGCGCAACGCCCGGACCGTCATCCTCAATACTAAGAATACAATTTCCATCTTCTTTTGTCAATGAAATCAGAACATGAACAATCGGTTTGTTTGAATATTTTGCACTGTTGTCCAGAATATTTGTCAGCATTCTTGTCAGCAAATCCCGATCAGCCCGGATGAAGATGTCGCTGTCGGCTTCAACGGAAAGCTGAACATTTTTCACGGCATATTCACTGTCATATACTCTGATAAAATCATTAAGAAAATGTCTCAGATTGATTTTTTGCGGATTTTCTGCCAGTTCATCAAATTCAAGCTTTGAATAAAGCAGAAGCTGAGAAACCATTTTTTCAATCTGTTCGGTTTTTGCTTTGATGGTGTCAAGATATTTTTTCTTGGTTTCCTCATTGGAAGCAATTCCGTTTTCAATTCCCTCAACATAAGCTTTGATTGATGTCAGGGGAGAGAAAATGTCATGCGTAATACTCATCATGATTTCTTTTCTGTTTTGTTCCTGCTTCTGCACTTTTTCAACCGATTCGGAAAGCTTCTGAGCCATTTTGTTGAAGTCATCGCAAATGGGTTTGAATTCATCGTTCCGGTCATATTCGATCCGGTATTCAAGATTACCTTCACTGATTTTGTTGACCCCGTCAATCAGAATATTAAGACTGTATTCCACTCTGTCAAAAATTGCTTTATAAAGAAGCTTGCTTGAAAAATGAACAAAAATGATAACTAGCAAAATAAAAGACAGGTTTACTAAAAATGCCGAAATATAAAATTCGCTGTTCTTTTCAACCAAAGAAATTGCCTCTCTTTTTCCGATTGCGATAATTGTGAATGTATCTGAATTGTGCGCTATTGTGCCTTTAAAAACGATGTTATTGTCAATAATTGAAAACTGCTTATCCTTTGTTCCGTTAACTTGTCTGACAAGATCTTCATAATTTACGGATTCCGGAAAGTCATAATCCTGAGTTTGAGAAAAAATACATTCTTCATTTTTGAAAACTTTTATATAAAATGAACCGTCAAATTTATCCTGAGGATAAATATCTTCAATCTTTTCGTCACCTGTGGTTTCAAGCTGTTTTTTATATCCATCATACATGAAATTGCAGGCGTCATAAGCATAGGAAAGGTTATCGGTTGTTTTCTCAAAATAATCCATGATCTGAGAATAGCTTCTTCCGTTGAATAAACTCAAATAAATAATCGCTGTTCCGATAACTGCAAGAAGCATAGGTGTAAAAAGCATGATTGCATTAACAAGCCTGAGCTTTCCGCCGATGGTCATATTTTTAACTTTTTCTTTTTTGAAAATTTTAATAGGAATCGCCTCTGATCAGACCGCCGGACTGCCCGCGGCGGTAGCATTATATTACGCTATTATATTAACACAATATGAATTTTCTTTCTATAAACTGTCGATAAACAATTATAAATATTTTGTCAAAATACGGAATAAATTTTCGTATTTTATTAAATTTTCGTATATTAATATAAAAACAGCAGTTTATTGAATGTTGTTACAAGACAAATTAAAACATAATTGTTGAATTATTTCAAGTCTTAATCAATAAAACATTTTCAAACATGAAACAAGTGATTGACTTTAAATGACCTTGCGCATATAATTGAATTGCAGAGAAAATGCAAATACGAAAGGAGAAAATATGATGGAAGAAAAATATTCTGCTTTGTTTACCCCTTGGTCAATCGGCAATGTTGAAATCAAAAACCGCATTGTCCTTTGCCCAATGGGCGGTACTTCGCTTTTCGGTTGGATGGAGCCGAACCATTTTGACAAAGAAGCCGCTGCTTTCTTTCTTGAAAGGGCAAAAAACAATGTCGGACTGATCATACCCGGCATCGCTCCGCTTCGCGACACAATCGGAGGCAGATGGCTTTGGCAGAACAAAAAGATGTTTAAAGAGCTCAAGCTGTTTATGCAGGAGATTCACAAAACGGGAGCAAAGCTTTTTGTTCAGCTGACGGCAGGCTTCGGACGATCGTTTGCACTGCCGAATTCTCTTGTTGCCGTTGCAAAAAGCAAGGTAATGAGCAAAATTGCAAAGCCGATTGTTGACCTTGATTATCTTTCGGCAAGTCCGAGTGAGCTGCCGTCAAGATGGGCAGAAGATGTCAGATGTAAAGCGCTGACCGTTGAGCAGATTGAAGAAATGATTGAAGCTTTTGCCAAAACCGCAAAGCTTTGCATGGACGCAGGCGTTGACGGTGTTGAAATCCATGCCGTTCACGAAGGCTATCTTCTGGATCAGTTTGCAATGAAATATACAAACAAGCGTACCGATATTTACGGCGGTTCATTTGAAAACAGATACCGTTTTGCCGTTGAAATTGTCAAGCGCATCAAAGAAACCTGCGGCAAGGATTATCCGGTTTCTCTGAGATATTCCGTTGTTTCCAAAACCAAAGGCTTCTGCAAGGGCGCCGTTCCGGGTGAAGACTATGTTGAAGTCGGAAGAGACATGGAAGAAAGCGAAAAAGCGGCAAAATATCTTCAGGACGCAGGCTACGATATGCTCAACGCCGATAACGGTACATATGACGCCTGGTACTGGGCACACCCGCCTGCCTATATGCCGGAAAACTGCAACCTTGCAGATGTTTCGCACATCAAAAAATTTGTTGACATACCCGTTGTCTGCGCCGGACGTATGGATCCCGAAGTCGGCGCAAAGGCGGTTGCCGACGGTCAGATTGACGCGATGGGTGTTGCCCGTCAGTTCCTTGTTGACCCGCAGTGGATCACAAAGCTTATGGACGGCAAGGAAGATGAAATTCAGCCGTGCATCTGCTGTCATAATGCCTGCTTCAACATGGCGCATTATAAAGGCGTTGCCAATGACCAGAGCATGGAAGACAGCGCTCACATGGCGCGGTGTGCTCTGAACCCGGAAACAATGCAGACAAAGAAATATAAAATTGTTCCTGCAAAAACGCCGAAAAAAATTGCCGTAATCGGCGGCGGAATCGGCGGAATGGAAACGGCAAGAGTTGCCGCTTTAAGGGGGCATAAGGTAACACTTTATGAAAAGAGCGACAAACTCGGCGGCATCTTCATTGCAGCCGCCGCACCGAGCTTTAAAGAAAAAGACCGTCAGCTGATTGAGTGGTATAAAAATCAGATTGCAAAGCTTCCGATTGAAGTGAAACTCAATTATGACGTGAGAGATCTCAGTTCCCTTGCCGCCGATGAAATTGTGATTGCAACCGGCTCCAAAGCCCGCACAATCCCCGTCAAAGGCGTAAAAGAATATGCGATGGACGCAGTCGATTATCTTCTCGGCGAAAAAGAAACCGGCGAAAATGTTGTCATTGTCGGCGGCGGACTTACCGGCTGTGAAATTGCGTATGACCTTTATCTCAAAGGCAAAAAGCCCGTGATTGTTGAAATGAAAAACGATCTGATCGCCGTAAAAGGTGTATGCCTTGCCAATTCAAGCTATCTTCGCGATTTCTTTGAAGCAAACAAGGTTCCCGTTTATCTTGAAACTTCATTAAGTGAAGTCCTTGAAGACGGAATTATGGCAAAAGACAGAGACGGCAAAGTTTTCAAAATTGATGCAGACAGCGTAATTATGTCTGTCGGATATATCCCGACGCCGCTTGTTCAGGCAAAGAACAAGAACATTCACTATGTCGGTGACTGTGATAAGGTGGGCAATCTCAGAACAGTTGTCTGGGGCGCATGGGACGTTGCCATGAAGCTTTAAAATAAGAGTAAAACAGGTATTGATTATGACAAAAGCCGAAGAATATGCAAGAACAAGGCTTTTTCAGTTGCAGGACGAAAAATATAAGGAATTCAGCAGCAAGCTGATTCCGACAGTTGACGCCGATCGTGTGATCGGCGTCAGAACACCTGCATTGCGAAAGCTTGCAAAGGAATTTTCAAAAAATCCGCTGTGTGACGAGTTTATGCAAAGTTTGCCGCACCGCTATTTAGAAGAAAACAACCTGCACGCCTTTTTGATTGAGCAGATAAAAGATTATGATAAGGCGGTCAAAGAGGTTGATTTATTCCTGCCTTATGTTGACAATTGGGCAACCTGCGATCAGATGAGCCCGAAAATCTTCAAAAAGCACCCTGATGAATTACTCAGCAAAATAGGCGAGTGGATCAAATCCGAAAAAACCTATACTGTCAGGTTTGCAATC
>JBJFHW010000278.1:0-1895 GCA_051893965.1 Acutalibacteraceae bacterium | reverse complement strand
ATTAGGATTTCGCCGTCTGCGGACGGCGCCAAGCTTTTTTGAAAAAAAGCTTGAGTAAAAAACTTTACTCCTTTTTTGCACTGAATTTCTGCCGCGGCATAATTGCAAAGTTTATTACTTTCTGCCCCGCGTGAGTCCTGCGGGCGTTGCCCGCACCCACGAGCTAAAAGCTCGGCAAAAAACTTTACTCCTTTTTCACTGACTTTCTGCCGCGGCAGAACTGTAAAGATTGCAACTTTCTGCCCCGCGTGAGCATGCAAGCGGTGCTTGCAAACTATATTTTTGCGCCCAAAAGTCAAATATTGTAATGAAACTGATGACAAGGTTTGATTTTTATGTTATAATATAATGACCTATATTATGAACAGATAAAAGTAAAAAATAAAATCAACAAAGTGATAAGCTTCACGGAGGAATAATGAATAATAATAAAACAGCAGATGAAAATACAGAGCTGATTATCGGAAGAAACGCCGTTTCGGAAGCACTCAAAAATGGCAGAACGCTCAATACTCTTTTTGTTGCAAAAGGCGAAAGGAACGGAAGCATCGGAAAAATCATCGCTTTGTGTAAAGAAAGAGAAATTGTGATCAAAGAAGTTGACCGAAAAAAGCTTGATTTTATGTGCGGTCAGGGCAATCATCAGGGTGTGGCGGCTTATGCGGCAGCGCACGAATATGCAGAGATTGAAGATATATTCGCACTTGCCGAAAGCAGGAATGAACCGCCGTTCATCATCATTTGCGATGAAATTGAAGATCCGCACAATCTCGGCGCAATCATCAGAACCGCCGAAGCGGCGGGCGCTCACGGAATCATCATTCCCAAACGCCGCGGAGCATCTTTAACATGGGCGGTCGGCAAAGCGTCGGCGGGCGCAATTGAATATATGCCGGTTGCAAGGGTCGGAAACCTTGCTTCAACGATTGATGAACTGAAAGAAAAAGGCATTTGGGTTTATAGTGCCGACATGGACGGAAAGCCCTGGTGCGAAACCGATTTTTCCGGTGCGGTGGCGCTGGTTATCGGCTCGGAGGGAAGAGGCGTTTCCCGTCTGATCAGAGAAAAAAGCGATTTTATCGTCTCTCTTCCCATGAAAGGAAAAATCAATTCGCTCAACGCGTCCGTTGCGGCGGGTATACTCATGTATGAAGTGGCAAGACAGAGACTTTAATATATATTATCCTGTTGAAAGGAGCTAAAAGTTATGGCAGAAAATAACAACAATAACGATCCGTCAAAGCTTTATGACGAGGAGTTTATGAAAAAGCGTGAAGCAATGTTTGCAAACGCAGATTCCGATCTGGAAGTATCATCAGGCAGAGAAACCGATGAATTTGAAGATTTTGACGCCGAAAAATTGCAGCCCGGCGGATTGTTTGCAAGATTCAAGCGCTCTTTAAGAAAGAAAAAAGATTATGACGACGATGATGACGATGACGGTTACGATATTTTTGACCTTGACGATATTTTCAAAAAAGAAGAGTCAAAAGAAAATGAACAGCAAAGCTTTGAAGAAAAAATAACCGATACAGAAGAAAAAAGTCAAGAATCTCATAAAAATGAGGTCAAAAAACCTGCCGGCGAGGAAAAAGTCAGAAAACAGAAACAAAAAAAGCAGAAAAAGGTGATTGCTGAAGTTTCAGAAGAAAAGAAAGAAGCAGAAAAAACGGTTGAACCTGAAAAATTACAAACTGAAGAACCCGAAATGAAAGCGAAAGAACCGGACGAAATTGATGATGTAAAAATTTATGACGGCAAAAAAGAAAACAAGCCGGAGGACGATTTTACATCCGATTTGGATTTCGGCGAAACTTCTACGGATTATGCAATTGACGATATAAACGCGTTGCTTGAGTCGGTCGGTATAAAGCCGCTTTCTACTCAGGGCAGTA
>JBJFHW010000277.1:0-1913 GCA_051893965.1 Acutalibacteraceae bacterium | reverse complement strand
CTCAGATGTTTAGAGTGCTAAAGATTAGCAGATACTATATATGCATAAAAAAAGAAGGTGAAGATTATGGAACTCGGAAAACGTAAGGAAATGATTCTTGCAGCAATTGTTGAACAATATATCAAAACAGGCGAACCGATCGGCTCAAAAATGCTGATGAGCGCTCTGCCGATTTCCGTATCTTCCGCAACCATCCGAAACGAAATGAGCGAGCTTGCGGAAATGGGACTTCTTGAACAGCCGCATACCTCATCGGGCAGAATTCCGTCGCAGGCGGGATACAGATATTATATCGATCACCTGATGAATAAATATGAGCTTTCAAATGAAGAAAAAAGTGCCATTAAGCATGAGCTTGAAAAGGCGGCGGACAATCCCGATAAGCTGCTTGAAAAGGCAGGCGAAACGCTTGCCAAAATCACAAACTGCGCCGCTCTTTCAACCAGTCCGACAGATGAGCTTGCAACAGTCAAGCGCATTGAAATGGTTCCTGTTGCGCCGAAGCTTGCCATGATTGTTATGATGACGTCAACGGGCATAATAAAAAACGGTATCTGCCGAACCAATACGGAAATCACACCGGAAATGATTGATAATTTTTATCAGATCACTTCCAATTATTTCATCGGAAAGCCCGTCAGCGACATCGGAACGGTTATGATTCAGACCCTTGTCGCTTCGCTCGGAAACAGCGCGCTTGCAATGAGCCCGTTCTTTGTTGTTCTTGCGGATATTGCGTCTCACGCGGTTCAGGCGGAAATTCATTTACAGGGTGAACAAAATCTTCTTCATCACCGCGAACTCGGCGACAGCATTTTTGAAACGCTTCAGTTCCTTGATGAAGACGAAAAGCTTTCAAGAGCCGTTTCTGCAAAGAAAAATGCGCTGAATGTTATGATCGGAAAAGAGAATATGTTCCGTCAGCTTGAAAACACGAGTCTGATTGTTGCAAGATATAACATTCAGGGACATGACGGCGGAGCGGTCGGAATCATCGGACCGACAAGAATTGACTATGCAAGGCTGATTCCGAAAGTAAAATATCTCACGGATTTAGTCAGCGAACTTTTGACGGATACATTTGAAGAATAAGTAGGAGGTAAATATGGCAAAGAAGAACGAACAGAAACCGAAAGAAGAAAAAGTAAAGACCGAAGAAGCAAAGGAAACCGAGGAAACCAAAGCTGAAGAAGCTTGCGAAAGCGAAGAAAAACAGCCGCAGGAAGAAAAAGCTTCCAAAGAGCAGGAGCTTGAAAAAGAGCTTGCCGCCGCAAAGGAAGCGCACATCAGAACACTTGCCGAATATGACAACTACCGCAAGCGTTCCACAAGAGAAAAAGAAGCGGCTTACGGTGATTCCAAAGCAGCGTGTCTTGCAGAGCTTTTGCCCGTTCTTGACAATTTTGAAAGAGCGCTTCAGACCACAGACAGTGATTTTGAAAGCTTCAAAAAGGGCATGGAAATGATTTATACAAATTTAGGCGAAATTTTTAAAAAGCTCGGTGTAGAATCATTCGGAGAAAAGGGCGATGCTTTTGATCCGAATATTCACAACGGTGTGATGCATGTTGAAGACGAAGAGCTTGAAGAAAATGTGGTTGCCGAAGTTTTCAGCAAGGGCTACAAGCTCGGAGACAGAGTTCTTCGCCCGGCAATGGTCAAAGTAGCCAACTAGGCAAGCACCGCTTGCATGCTCACGCGGGGGCAAAAAACAGTAACCTTTACAATTACGCCGCGGCGGAAACTGAGCGCAAAAAGGAGTAAAGTTTTTTGCCGAGCTTTTTTACAAAAAAGCTCGTGGGGTCAAGGGGCGAAGCCCATTGGCGCCGTCCGCAGACGGCGAAACTCCTTATGCTTTAAAAAGCGCAGGAAGGTAGGATAAACAGTCCGGTGGACTGTTTATCCGTAGGAAA
>JBJFHW010000276.1:0-1927 GCA_051893965.1 Acutalibacteraceae bacterium | reverse complement strand
GAAAAAGCACAAAGATAAGCCATATATGCTTTGTGAATATGCACACAGCATGGGAAACTCTTTCGGTGCAAATGAAAAATATACCGAGCTTCTCAAAAAATATCCGCAGTTTTTCGGACTTTTTGTCTGGGATTTTGCCGACCAGGGAATCCGTACAAAAACAAAAGACGGGACGGAATATATCGGTTACGGCGGAGATTTCGGCGACAACCCGAACGACGGAAACTTCTGCGGCAACGGGCTGCTGTTTGCGGACAGAAGCGAAAGCCCGAAGCTTTTTGAAATGAAACGGCTTTATCAGAATGTTGAATTTGAGGCTGTTAACAAAGCAAAGGGCATCATTAAAATCAAAAACAACTTCATGTTTTCAAATCTTTCCGAATATAACATTCACTGGCAGCAGATCAGCGTCAATAAAGTGATTGACAGCGGCGACAAAATTGTTGACATCGCTCCGGGAGAAACAAAGGAAGTCAATCTCGGTGTGAAAAAATCAGTAAACGGCGAATGGTATCTGAATGTGCTCATTGAACAGCGCGAAACGGCCAAATGGGCAAAAGCCGGTCATGTTGTTGCCAAAAAGCAATATATTATAAACGAGCTTGAAACTCCGAAAACACCGATCAAAAAAGCCGAAATGACAACAAGAACGGAATACGGCACGCTTTATATTTTCGGACCGGACATGGAAGTACGCTTTTCAAGAAGAACGGGCAAGCTTTATTCCGTCAGAAAAGGCACAGAGGAACTTCTGGCGTCGCCGATTATTCCGCAGTTCTGGCGTGCGCAAACGGATAACGACAGAGGAAATCACATGTCGGTTCGCTGCGGAATGTGGAAAAATGCCGGAAAAGACGCTTCGTTTAAGATTACCGGCGTTCATGAAAACGGCAAAGAGGTCATTGTTAAAACAAAGTTTTATGTTCATTCTTTCCCGAAAGAAAGCACAGGTGAAATCATTTATACGGTTGCGTCTGAGGGCATACACATTGATTTTTCTTTTGATGCCGCGCCGGGACTTCCGGAAATTCCACAGATCGCTCTGCTTATAGACAGCGCGCAAAGCTTTTATTCGCTTGAATATTTAGGCAGAGGACCGCACGAAAATTATATTGACAGAAATTCAAGTGCAGATGTCGGCCTTTACAAAACCGATATTGCCGATTTATATGTTCCTTATCTCAAACCGCAGGAGCACGGCGAAAGAACCGATGTACGCTATGCAAAGCTTATCTCATCAAAGCAAACGCTGACGATTGAAGCCGACAGTAAAATGGAACTGAATGTTTGCCGCTGGACAGTTGATGAGCTTGAAAAAGCAAAGCACGGCTTTGAGCTTTCGCAGAACGACAAGCCGTATATTACCGTTTGTGCAAGGCAAATGGGTGTTGGCGGCTATGACAGCTGGGGTGCAAGAACGCTTCAGGAACATGAAAATGAATCAGGAAAAAATTACAGCTTAGGTTTTTCGCTGATTTTCAAAAACAGATAAACCGACCGGAAGAAAGGAAAGGTAACAAGTTATGAATAAATCACAAGGAAATCCCGTTGCGGCAATCTGCGCCGCAGCAACACTCGTTATTCTTGAAATAGCAATCCGTCACTGTATGAAAAAATATACCAAAAAAAGCGGCGGTCTCAAATTATAACGGCGGACATCGCCCGGCGGACAATGTCCGCGGATGTTACGCGGGATAGAAAACTGCAATCTTTACAATTCCGCCGCGAGGGAAAATGAGTGCAAAAGGGGCAAGTTTTTTGGCGGACATCGTCCGCAGGACTCACGCGGAGCAGAAAGTAATAAACTTTGCAATTATGCCGCGGCAGAAAGTCAGTGCAAAAAAGGAGTAAAGTTTTTGCCAAGCTTTTTTCAAAAAGCTTGTGGGGTCAAGGGGCGAAGCCCTTGGCGCCGTCCGCAGACGGCGAA
>JBJFHW010000275.1:0-8906 GCA_051893965.1 Acutalibacteraceae bacterium | reverse complement strand
CACCTATAAGAAGCTTGCTTCGACGACTTCCACAAGCTACACAAACAAAAAGCTTTCAAGCGGCAAAACCTATTATTTCAAGGTTATTGCCAACAAGAAAGTCGGAAGCGTAACAATCAATTCCGCTTACTCGGCTGTCAAGAGCGTAAAAATCAAATAAAACGCACAAAGGCCGCCGACAGCTTACCTATCAGGCGGTCTTTTGCAACAGATTATGACATATCGGGGCAGGGAAAAAATTTTCTCACGCTCCAATTAACCGAAATTTTGTTTCCAATATATTGCACTTTGCTTTTTTATCATGTATAATATTCCCATGGTTTTAATTGCCATTA
The DNA here is from genome assembly GCA_051893965.1 of Acutalibacteraceae bacterium. GTDB lineage: Bacteria > Bacillota > Clostridia > Oscillospirales > Acutalibacteraceae > UBA6857. The sequence continues at coordinate 8,571 of JBJFHW010000275.1, read as the reverse complement.
ATTTAACTGAATTATCAGAAGAAAGAAGTGTTATGAAATGTCTGAATTTTTAAAACTCGGTAAAAAGTCATTAGCAGTCATACTTTCTGTTTTAATGCTTTTGCCCTTCATGCTTTCGGTTGCTTTTGCAGCGAACCTGATTGATGAAGCCCTCCTTTATCCGAACGGAATGGTAACAGAGGAAAAGTACTACACTGTTACAAAAGGTATTACCGAAAAGTATGTTGTTCTCAACAACACCTCAAAAGACAACCAGATTAAAAATTACATTTATGAAGTTGACCTGAAAAACGAAGATCTTTCCATTGTTGCAGGCTATAACAAATGTGACGGCAACCCCACCGATTACGGAATGTTAACCTTGCCTGAGCAGGTCAATTACGCCGAAGCAAACCGAGGCGTCAATGTTGTTGCAGCGATTAACGGCGGCTGCTATAACACAAAAACAGGTGAGCCGGATGGCTTGCTTATTATGGACGGAAAAATGCTGCATGATTACGGCGAAAACACAAAAAATGCTCAGGACAGCTTTTTTGCCATTCTCAATGACGGCACACCCGTAATCAGAAGACCCGGCGACAGAACCGACGATGTTAAGGAAGCCATTTCCGGTAAGTATCACCTTGTTGAAAACGGCGTTTATCTTAATATTCAAGACAGCAGCGTTCACCCGAGATCAGCGGTTGGCATCAAGGCAGACGGCACGGTTGTATTCATGGTTTCCGACGGCAGACAGTCACCCGACTCATGCGGTATGACACTTGAGCAGCAGGCTTATGCAATGATAGCTTTAGGCTGTGTGGATGTTCTTTCACTTGACGGCGGCGGATCTTCAACCTTGATGACACAGCGTGAAGCTCTTTCCGACACCTCAATAAGAAACACCCCTTGCTACGGCTTTGCCCGTCCCATTGCAACCTCTTTAATGGTCTGCACAAGTGCAAAACCCACAAATGAATTTGACCACATCGCCTTCAGCGAAACGAGGTACAGTGTTTATCCTCTTCACTCTATTGCCATTAATTATGTAGGCTGTGACGAAAACGGCTTTAAAGCAAATATTCCCGAAGGGAAGCTTGTTGTTGAGGATGAGTCCTACGGCTCACTTAAGGGTTCAACCTTCTATGCAAAAGATAAAGAAGGCACAGTAAACCTCAACTATGTTGTTGACGGCGAAATCATCGACAGTGTACCTGTTACGATTACAAAAGAAGCAGAAAGTTTCATTGACAAGGGAATTAACAACTTCATACGCATGATCGGCAACATTATTGATATGTTTAAATTTATTATCCAAAAAATCAGCGGCCTTTTCGCATAAATCAAGATGAACCCAAACGATTCTTTTTACTATACGAACAAAATGTCCGTCACGCTTGAGGGCATGATTACGCAAATTGATACTTTTGAAGAGTTTGAAAAAAGATTCTCGGACGATTTCCTGAACGATGACTGCCGCATCGGCGATTATCTTTCTATGCTGATGACAAAGTATAACAAGCGTGACTGCGTAGTTTCAGGCGAGGCCGGTCTGCACAATTCATATGTCGGCAACATTATCAGAGGCATCAGAAACAATCCGTCAAGAAATGCCATTATTGCAATCTGCCTTGCCATCGGCACCACGGTGGAGGAAGTTCAGTATCTTTTGAAATATGCGGGGCAGGCTCCGCTTTATGTCAGACGAAAAAGAGATGTTCTGATCTGGTTCGGATTTATGAAGCATTACACTGTAAATGAAGTCGATCATGAACTGAGAAACAGAAATATGCAGCCGCTCATAAAAGACGCTTAACCACTGTCAAAAAAGTCCTACTGCCGGTAGTAGAGACCAAAGAAAACTCCTTGTATAATGAGGTCACAGCAACAAAAGCTGAACTGAATTTATAAGGAGTTGTTTTTATGAAACGAACAAGAACATTTGCAATCGGAGACATTCACGGCTGTTTTAATGAACTGTTGATGATGATGACCGCCATCAAAGAAAGGGGCGGTTATGACCCTGAAAAAGACAGACTGATTTTTCTCGGTGACTATATCGACCGTGGCGAGGACAGCAAAAGCGTTGTCGGCTATATTCGGTATCTGCAGGAAAAATACGACAATGTCATTGCTCTGATGGGGAACCACGAAAAAATGTGCGTTGATTATCTGGAGGGTACAGACCGTGCGTGGCTCTGGAACGGCTGCAAGTCAACCATTGAATCTTACGGCGGAACGGAAAATATCAAAAGCGATGCCGAATGGATGAAAAGTCTGCCGCTTTATTATGAAGATGACGATTTTGTGTTTGTTCACGCCGGCATCGACCCGGAAAAACCGCTTGAAAAGCACAGCGAAAACGAACTGTTATGGGTGAGAGATGAATTTATCAACAGCACAAAAAAGTTTCCCAAAAAGGTGATTTTCGGTCATACGCCTTCCTTGATGATTACAAATCAATGTGAGCCTTATGTTACTCCTGCCGGCAATATCGGAATTGACACCGGCTTGGTTTACGGCGGAGGACTGACCGCTCTGATTATTACAGAAGCCGGAGAAATATCATTCTGCTGAACAGCACGCAAAAGACCGCTGTGATTCTTTCGTGGCGGTCTTTCGAAATAAAATGTTGCATGAATATTCTATCTCTGAGCTTCTTCGGGGGCTCAGTTTTTTTATCAAAAATGTTTTGCCTGTAATTATTTTTGCTTAAAATTATGAAATAAGCATTTTAATCGTATCGATTTTTTTAATAAAACAGTGTATATTTATAATATAAAAACGAATGTTTGGAGGAATGAAAATGCAAAAAAATCTCAAACGAATTTTAGCGTGCGTTATGGTGGTTATCATGACGCTGACGGCAGTGCCGCTGAGCAGTTTTGTGGGGCTGGAACTGCCGAAGCTGTTTGAAACAACGGCAAGTGCAGAACCCGAAGGAGTATATCAATATTCAGTTTTTAAGGGTGAAGCAACGATAACTCACTGTGATACTTCTGTCAGCGGCATTATTCGTATACCCGATACGCTCGGCGGTTACCCGGTAAAATGGATCTACTCAGGCGCTTTTCCGGTTGCGAAGGCATAACAGGCATCATCCTTCCGGACAGTCTGGAAAACCTTTCCTGGAATGTGTTTGATGCCACTGCATGGTATAAAAATTAGCCTGACGGCGATGTATATCTCGGAAAGTTTTATTATAAATATAAGGGCACAACGTCGTCAAATACAAAAATCGTCATAAAGGACGGAACAAAAGCCATTGCGGAAGGTGCTTTTATGAATCAGGGCGGCTTAACGGGCATTACAATTCCGGACAGCGTAATAAGTATTGGCGATCGGGCATTTTACTGCACCTGCCTGACAAGTGTAACAATCCCGAACAGCGTAACAAGTATTGGCTTGCAGGCGTTTTACCATTGCACCAGCTTGGAAAACATAACGATTCCTGACAGCGTAATAAGTATAGGTGATTATGCGTTTGAAGGTTGCACCGGCTTGACAAGCGTAAAAATCGGCAACAGCGTAATAGGTATAGGCTTTTATGCGTTTTTTGGTTGTACCGGCCTGACAAGTGTAACGATCCCGAACAGCGTAACCAATATAGGAAGGGATGCGTTTGAAGGTTGTACCGGCCTGAAAAGCGTAAGGATCCCGGAAAGCGTAACAAGTATAGATGCTTATGCGTTTTATAAGTGTACCGGCTTGACAAGAGTCTTCATTCCGAACAGCGTAACAAGCATAAGTACAGGTGTGTTTATAAATTGCACCGGCTTGACAACCGTGATTATCTCGGGCAGCGAGACAAAAATAGCCAAAAGAGCATTTCAAAATTGCACGAATCTTAAGGATGTCTACTATGCCGGCTCGATAGAACAGCTGAACGCAGTTTTGGATCCTACCGATAATGACCCCCTTTTAAACGCAACCATTCATTTCAACCATATACACTCTTACTCGACAACCGTCACCAAAAAGGCAACCTGCACAGAGAGCGGGCTGAAAACTTGTACCTGCTCGGTCTGCGGTGACAGTTATACCGAAGTAATTCCCGCAACGGGTCACGAAGCCTCAACATGGATAACCGACAAAGCCGCCACCTGCACCGAAGGCGGATCACGACACAAAGAATGTACCGTCTGTAAAATCGTACTTACAACCGAGACAATATCTGCAAAAGGTCACAGTTATGTCAGTGAGATAACCGACGCAACCTGCACATCAATCGGCTTTGAAACGAAGACCTGCAAAAACTGCGGTGACAAACAGTTTGTCAGATCCATTCCGGCAACCGGTCACACCGAAAAAACCACTGCAACCAAAGCCACAACTTCAAAAGACGGCAAAAAAGTTACCGCCTGCACGGTCTGCGGCGATGTTTCAAAAACAACGCCGATTTACAAAGCTTCCTCTATCAAGCTTTCAAAAACATCTTTCACCTATAACGGCAAAGCACAGAAACCGACCGTAACCGTCAAGGACAGCAAGGGCACAACGCTTAAAAACGGCACAGACTATACAGTTAAATATGATTCCGGCTGCAAGAACACCGGCAAATATGCCGTTACTATCACTTTCAAAGGCAATTACACCGGCACAAAGACACTTTATTTCAACATTCTGCCGGGCAAAACAAGTTCCCTGAAAGCTTCTCAGACCACCACTTCCATCAAAGCCACATGGAGCAAAGTTACCGGCGCAACCGGTTATAAAGTTACTCTTTACGATTCAAAGGGCAAAGCTGTAAAGACGGTTGACACCACGAAAACAACCTACACTTTCAGCAAACTTTCAAAAGGCACAACCTACAAAGTCAGAGTAACAGCTTATAAGACGATTGACAGCAAGAAAGTTTCTTCAAGCGTTTACACACAGCTGACAACCGCAACCAAAACCGATGCTCCGTCAATCAAGGTCACATCCACCGCAAAGAAAACGGCAAAAGTAAGCTGGAGCAAGGTTTCGGGTGCAACGGGCTACACCGTTTATTACAGCACAAGCAAAAACGGCACTTATAAGAAGCTTGGTTCAACCTCTTCCACAAGCTACACAAACAACAAGCTTACAAGCGGCAAGACCTATTACTTCAAGGTTATTGCCAACAAGAAAGTCGGCAGTACAACACTTAACTCCGCTTATTCGGCGGTTAAGAGTGTAAAAGTAAAATAACCGTCAGAAAATAATTTAACAGCTTCATCAATAAAAAGGCAGGCAAAGCCTTGTTGATGAGGCTGTTTTTTTATAATCGAACAAGAAAACTATTTTTATGAACAATTTTGTGGTTTTATATTAACTGCCGATTTCTGATTTGAACAAAACAGCAATTGAAAAATTTGCTGATATGTGTTATTATACTTTTAAGTGACCGCCGTTACTGACGGCACAGGAGGTTCGATTCATGAAATATCAGATTAAAAAGCTTGAAGTAAACAATTTCAAAGTTTTTGAGCAGAACAAGGTTTCACCGAGAAGCTATTTTATTCCTTATGCTGACAGAACCTTGCTTGAAAAGCAAAACGCAGTTTCCGAAAGATATAACAGCGATACGGTTACCGTTCTTTCGGACGACAACTGGAAATTCAAGTATTATGAAAAGCTTTCAAGACTGCCTGCAAATTTCGATACTGAAACGGTTCAGTTTGACACGGTGAAGGTTCCTTCAACCTGGCAGAGAACCGGTTATGAACCGCCTCATTATCTCAACAGCCGCTATGCGTTTGAAGCGACTTACCCGGTCGTGCCCGATGAGATGTCGGCGGGTGTATATGTCAAAAGCTTCAAAATCAAAGAAGCCACAAAGCATTGCTTCATCACGTTTCTCGGCGTGTGCTCATGCGTGACGCTTTATGTCAACGGAAAATATGTCGGTTACAGCGAATGTTCGCATAATATGGCGGAGTTTTCGCTGGACGGTTTTGTTCAGGCAGGGGAAAATGAGCTTCTTGCCATCGTTACCAAATGGTGCAACGCAACCTATCTTGAATGTCAGGATATGTTCAGAGAAAACGGAATTTTCCGCGATGTTTATATTACCGAGCTTTCGGATAATTATATTTTTGACTATGCCGTTAAAACCAAAAAGGACGGCGAACAATATGACCTTGAAGCAGATGTTTCTCTTTTCATCGGCGCCGAGAGTAATCTGAGCGTGACCGCCGAGCTGTTCGACGGCGAAAAGCTTCTTTCCTCTCAGACGCAGAATGTGCAAAATAAAATCAGCTTTTTGTTTGCAAATCTTGATGTTGCGCTCTGGAGCGCCGAAACGCCGAAGCTTTACACGCTGTTTCTGACGCTTGCGGATAAAAACGGCGCCGTGCAGACCGTCAGAGCCTTTGTCGGCTTCAAAACAATAAAAATTGACGGCGAACGGTTCTTGTTCAACGGCAAAAAGATTAAGTTTAAAGGCGTCAACCACCATGACACAAGCGAGGATAACGGCTATGTCATGAGCGCGCAAGAACTGCTCAAAGATGTGCTTCTTATGAAAGAATATAATGTCAACGCCGTTCGTACTTCTCACTATCCGCCTGACCCGATTTTTCTCAACCTGTGCGATGAATACGGACTTTATGTGATTGACGAGGCCGACATTGAAACGCACGGCACACAGCAAACCTTAGATCAGAAGCCTACCATGAAGCCGAATATCATCAGCAACGACAAAGCCTGGCTTGACCGGTTCAAAGACAGGGTTCTGCGTATGTATGAAAGAGACAAAAACCATGCGTCCGTTACCATGTGGAGCCTCGGAAACGAATCGGGCGGCTGGAAAAATCAGGATAAGTGCTGCGATATGCTGCATGCGCTTTCGCCGGAGATTCCCGTTCATTATGAGGCGGTTATCCGAACAATCAGAGGCTCTTATGATGTCATTTCCGAAATGTATCAACACCCGTTGATGATGAAAAAAATCGGCGAGCACAAGCTGACGCCGAAATATAAAGGCAAGCCTTATTTCCTTTGCGAATACTGCCATGCCATGGGCGTCGGCCCCGGCTCGCTTGAAGATTACTGGCAGATTATTTATGCACACGATAACCTTATCGGCGGCTGCATCTGGGAGTGGGCTGACCATGCCGTTCATGACGAAAAAGCAAAATATAAATATACCTACGGCGGCGACCACGGCGAAAAATATCATGACGGAAACTTCTGCGTTGACGGTTTGTTTTATCCGAACAGAAAGCCGCACACCGGTGCGCTTGAAATGCAGGCGGTTTACCGTCCCGTCAGGGCAAAATATTTAAGCGACAACCTTTATGAATTCACAAACACCAACCGCTTTGTGAATGCTGACGAATACAAGGTGGAATATGAACTGCTGCGCGACGGAAAGCGCTTTGACAGTGGAACGCTTCGCCTTGATATTGCGCCCGAAAGTAGCAAAGATGTGGTTATCGCGCACAAAATGACCGATGCCGACCATGATTATCACATCAACTTTACCTATTACAGAAAAGACGGAAGCTTCTGTGCAAAAGAGCAAATCACGCTTTGCGAAAAATTTGAAAGACCGTCTATTAAAATCAACTCGGCGGTTGCGTTTTCAAGCAAGGGCGAGGGCATTGTTGTCGGCTTTGACGGCGGCAAGGCAGTGTTTAACAAGGTGACAGGTGCGCTTGAAAGTCTCACGGTCGGCTCAAAACAGATTCTTGCCGACAGCGACGGAATCAGCCTGAATGTTTACAGAGCGCCGCTTGATAACGACAGAAACAAGGTCAATGCCTGGAGCAAAAAAGGTCTTGACAGGCTCCGCTTTACGGACAGAAAGCTTGTCAAGTGCAAAAACGACAGGGAAAGGCACTGCGTTGAAATTAAAACTGTGGGTGTGCTTGCGGCCGATTCAAAGAAGCTGTTCAACACCGTTTTGAAATACTGCATTTATCCCGACGGCACAATTACCGTTATTGCAAAGCTTATCCGAAACGGCATGAAGTTCGGCAAGACCGAGCTGCCGCGCTTCGGTGTTACGTTAAGGCTTGATCCGTCGCTTGAAAATGTTGAATATTACGGCATGGGCGAAGCGGAAAATCTCTGTGATTTTAAAGCGCAAAGCACAATGGGAATTTATCATTCAACAGTATGGAAGATGGAAGAGCCGTACATCAAGCCGCAGGAAAACGGCATGCACGGTGAAACACGCTATGCACGCTTTACCGATGAAGACGGCAAGGGCATACAGATCCGGTACCGCAAAGCGCCGTTCATATTCAGTGCAAGACCGTATTCAAACGAAGTGCTTGCCAAGGCAAAGCACAGAGAGGATTTGAAAAACGACAACAAAATCACGCTCAACATTGACGGCTTTATGCGCGGCGCGGGCTCAAACAGTTGCGGCCCCGATGTGCTTGAGGAATACAATCTGAATATCAAAGACGAGCTGAAGTTCGGATTTTACATCAGAACCATAAAATGAGAGGAGTAGGCGGACAATGTCCTATTGACGGCTTTAGCCGTCAATCAGGAAACCCCCGGCGAGGGTTTCCTACGGCTAAACAGTCCACCGGACTGTTTAGCCTACCTTCCTGCGCGTTTTTGAAGCATAAGGATTTCGCCGTCTGCGGACGGCGCCAAGGGCTTTGCCCCTTG
>JBJFHW010000274.1:0-1933 GCA_051893965.1 Acutalibacteraceae bacterium | reverse complement strand
GTCTTTCTCCGAGAGCGAGATTTAAAAAGAGCCTTGACGAAATCCTGTCTGTGCCTTATGATAAATCGAAAGTGTATGTTACGCTCGAAAGCAAGGTATTTGGTATCGGACTTGAAAGCTATACGGTCGGTTCGGCTGAATTTTGCCTTTCCTATTCCGACAAAGCAGGTATTACACCGCTTATGGATAACGGTCACTATCACCCGACCGAAATGGTCAGCGACAAAATTTCGTCTTTGCTTCTTTTCAACGAAAAAATTGCGCTTCACGTCACCCGCCCCGTGCGCTGGGACAGTGACCATGTTGTGCTGTTTGACGATGAGACAAAAGAGATTGCAAAGGAAATCGTAAGAAACGAAGCGATTGACCGTGTGTTCATCGCAACGGACTATTTTGACGCAAGTATCAACCGCATTGCCGCTTGGGTGACAGGTGTTCGAAGCGTACAGAAAGCCTTACTCTTTGCACTGTTACAGCCAAATGAGAAAATGCAGAAATTACAAGCAGAAAGCAATTTCACCGAGCTGATGGCACTTTCGGAAGAAATGAAAACCGCTCCGTTTGGCGACATCTGGAACGAATACCTTGAAAGAGAAGCCGTACAAAGTGACTATATTGCAGAAGTCCAAAAATATGAACAGGAAGTCTTGGTGAACCGGAAATGAAAGACATTTTAACCGCTCCTTTTGTGCAGGAGATGAAAAACACAACCGCCAATATGTACCGTCTCGGCTGGGACGAGCGAAACGGCGGCAACATCAGTTATATGCTTGACGAAAACGAAGTAGGGGAATACCTTGACCTGAACCATGTAATCAGAACGATACCGACCGGCTTTGATGCAAAAGACCTTGTAGGCAAGATTTTCATCGTCACCGGTACGGGCAAATACTTCAAGAACGTCAAAGGCGACCCCGAAAATAACCTCGGCATTATCCGTATTGCCGACGACGGCACAACCGCCGAACTTCTCTGGGGCTACAAGGACGGCGGAAAGTTTACAAGTGAACTGCCCGCGCACCTGATGAGCCATATGGCACGGCTCAGAGTTGACCCCGAAAACCGTGTTGTCATGCACTCACACCCGACAAACACGCTTGCGATGAATTATGTGCATGAGCTTGACGAAAAGAAGCTGACGCACACGCTTTGGGAAATGTGCACGGAATGTATTGTTGTCTTTCCGGACGGCGTCGGTGTTCTTCCGTGGATGCTTTGCGGAACGAACAGCATCGGCGAAGCGACCGCCAAAAAGATGGAAGAATTCCGTCTTGTAATCTGGGGTATGCACGGCATTTACGGTGCCGGAAAAACCATGGACGAAACGTTCGGATTAATCGAAACCGTGGAAAAGGCGGCGCAGATTTATATGCTGACGGCGCACCTTCCGAGAGTCAACACAATCAAAGACAGCGAAATGAAAGAGCTTGCCGAGTATTTCGGTGTTGATTACCGCAAAGACTTTCTGAATTAATAAAAAGAATCAATGTAAATCCGTCCCGATTTTTTAGACTCGGGCGGATTTTTTTTGGATAAACCTTGTTTTTTGCAGCCCTTGCATCACTTTGTCAGAATATGCTATAATGAATCAGAAAAAGGCGTTTATGCGAGAGGAGAATTTCAATGCAGGCAAAAAAGAAAAAAGACGATTTTCCGTCTGTCACAGTCATTTGCCTGTTTGTGCTTGCAGGCCTGCTTCACAGTGTTCACTTGAATTCTGATTTTATCAGAACCGTCTTTTTTGTTTTGAGCACAGCCATTTATTCGGGCATTATTATTTGCTGGATTGTTTATATTCGTAAGCGTTTTATTTCCGATCGGATCCGCAAGCTTCTTGTTTCCATGGCATTTTTCCTTTTGTTTTATATTTTTCTGCGTACCGTTAAATACAGATACATTTTTACCGAGGGCTATCCGGAAATGTCACGTTTTT
>JBJFHW010000273.1:0-8979 GCA_051893965.1 Acutalibacteraceae bacterium | reverse complement strand
GGCGGAAACAAAAGCACAGAACCATGAAAGCACACGCATAAGCGAAACATTTTTTAAAACGAAGATTTCATCTTTGAGAATGTTTTTCAAAAGCTTTACAACGCTGATAAGTGCAATCCATGCGCATGGGCAGCAAAGATAAAACGCAGTTGTCACAATTTTGATTGTATGAATTCTTCCCTGACCGAAAAACCACACCAAAATCGGGTAAGTGCAGACAGTCAGCACGGCAAGGAGCACGCAAAAAATGATTGTGATAACAAGGGTCAGCTTTGCGGATTTTATCGGAGAATAACTGTTCATAAGCTTTTACCAACTTTCGTAAGTTTATTTTATGCTTTTATGAGCGGAGTATAACATAGGATTTATCGTTTGTCAATAAATTTTTCACGAATTTCAGAAAATCGTAAGAATTTTAAGATAGTAAAGCATAAACAGTTGTTGACACACGGACAGAATCATATTATACTTTTGTTACAGTGCCGAAAGGTGCAAAGCAGAAAAGGCGAGGGCGCATTTGTATGCGTCTGACCTGAAAGAAAGGAAGGGCGGCAAAAGAAAACTCTGCCGCGAAATGATGATGCTGTTTGTATGCTATCCGAAATGTACGACCTGCCAAAAGGCGAAAAAGTGGCTTGATGAAAACGGTATTGACTATACCGAAAGAAACATCAAAGAAGAAAATCCAAGCTTTGACGAACTGAAAAAATGGGTTGAAGCAAGCGGTCTGGAACTGAAAAAGTTTTTTAACACAAGCGGACTTCTTTATAAATCCATGAAGCTGAAAGATAAGCTCAAAGACATGAGTGAGCACGAACAGCTTTCGCTTCTTGCAAGCGACGGTATGCTTGTAAAAAGACCGATTGTGGTTACGGACGAGACTGTACTTGTTGGGTTCAAGGAAAAAGAATGGGAAGAGAAGTTGAAATAAAAAAAGAGGAAGTAACATTTTCGGACGATTCCGAATGATTACTTCCTTTTTTATGCTGAAGTGAATTCAGTTTATTTTATGTGACTAAACCGAAACTGTTTTGAGAACATTTTCATAATCACCATAATTTAAGTCATAAAGATTTCCGTTGGTAAGTATTCCGTCTTCAAAAGTCAGTTCTAAATAATAAGCTTCATATAAGTCATAATTACAACAGCATATCCTGTAATAATGACTGATTTTGCCGTCATTCTTTTCGGTGAAGATGGTATATTTGACGCCTTGCTCTTTTCCGAAAAAGTTCATGACATCTTCTTCTTTGTCACCGATTTTCAGATTTTTAAACATTTTCATACTTTTTTGCATGTCATCTTTTCTGACAGATTGAGTTTCGTAAATTCGGAAATCATAGTCGCCTGAAGAATTGGTGGTATACATTGTGAATCCGTTTCCGATTCCATAGCCGGTCAGATTTCCTTCCTGATCTTTTTTGATAAACACAAAACCGTTGCCGTATATATCTTTTTCAGGATTAAACCAAATTTCATAGCTATCATCAAATAAAGTAAAATGGTTCATGTTTGCCCGAATTTGTTTGAGAATAGCTTTTTCAAGTGTTTTTTCAAATTCTTCGTAATTTGTGTAATCAGCTGATTTCAGAATCCCTACTGCATCATCATAACTTTCCGTTTCATTGAGTTCATTATAAATCGCTGTTGATTCGGCTGAAATACAGACATTGTATTCGAAAAACCATTTTTTATAATTATCTTTGTATTCGGTTGACAACGGATGCAGTATACATGTTGCAACGCAAAGAGCCGCAAAAACAAAACCGATTCCTTTTCTTATATTTTTGATTGTTTTATCTTTCATTTCTTCGATATTAATGGCTAAAAAAATGCAGAAAACCGATATGGCAATGACAAAGATGATTGAACCGAAGAAGCAAACCGATTCGGCTATATCAAAATAGTCAATGGCAAATAAAGGGGTAAATTTATCAAGAAGATAACATAAATTGTAATATGCGCTCCAGATTGCGCACTGCGGATAAAAACACCACAGTATGCTGATGCCGATTATAAAGTTTGAAACAGCAATGCCTATCAGCACATTGACATATCTTTTTTTCACTGCAAAGAGTATTATGCCGAAAATAATAAGAATCAGCACTACGCTTGCCGTTGCCTGCGGCAAAATCGGATCTCCCATGTAATCTATTCCGGAAACCCACAGTCCTATAATGCCGCAAATGAAATTGATAAGTAAAATTCCTGCACCGACTGCGAATGCCCACCATGTTTTTTCGTGGTAAAGTTCGTCAAATTCGTCACATATACTCTGTTTTACTTCTTCGTCTTCACCCATTTCTTCAAGTGCCTTTTTTATGCTTTGCTCTTTTGAATAGCCGATTTCTTCATAAAAATCGATTTTCTCATATATATGGCTTTCAAGCTCGTCAGAAATGGAGCTCTGTCTGCTTTTTGGAATGTTTTTTGGGATAACCGAATCAATATATTTTTGAACTTCATTATCCATTATAAAATTACCTCCAACCGTCTTTTTCAATCACGCATGAACAACAGATTCATTATAGATAACCTTGCTGACAGCGGATGAATAAGAAGACCACTCTTCCTTTGCGTTATCCAGAAGTTTTTTGCCTTTTTTGGTGATGTGATAATACTTTCTTTTTCTTCCGCCGCTTTCTGTCCAGTAAGATTCAACATAACCGTCCTGCTCAAAGGCATGCAAAATAGGGTAAAGGGTACCTTCTTTGAAAGTGAACAGATTTTCGCTTCTGTGTTCAATTTCTTTAATGATTCTGTAGCCATATAAATCTTCTTTTTCAAGCACGGAAAGCACAAGAAGCGAACTGCTGCCTTTTGTTAATGTCTTTTTTATGTTCATTAATAACACCTCTCAATAATATGTAGAATTTATATGCATTGCAACTCTATGCATAGAATAGCATAGTATTACACAATAGTCAATAGTTATATCTATAATTTTGCTTATTAAAAAATTCTCCCCGACTGAAAGCCGAGGAGAATTTCTCACTTCTTAATAATCTTATCCTGTGCCGGGTTAAAGGCATAGAAGTTCTTTTCGTTGAGTTTATCCGTAACAATGCGCAACGCTTCGCCGAAACGCTGATAGTGAACAATTTCCCTTGCACGCAGGAATTTGATTGCGTCGCACACATCGGGGTCGTCAACAAGGCGCAGAATATTGTCATAGGTTTTGCGCGCCTTTTGTTCTGCCGCCATATCCTCGTGCAGGTCGGCAATCGGGTCGCCCGTTGACTGAATATAAGCCGCCGTGAAAGGAACGCCTGCCGATGAAGACGGATAAATTCCGGTTGTGTGGTCAACAAAATAGGTATCAAAACCGCTCTTTTTGATTTCTTCGGGCGAAAGGTTTCTTGTCAGCTGATAAACGATGGTACCGACCATTTCAAGATGGGCAAGTTCTTCGGTGCCTATATCGTTGAGTACCCCCTGAACCTGCGGATAAGGCATGGCAAAGCGCTGGCTTAAATAGCGAAGTGATGCGCCTAATTCACCGTCCGGGCCTCCATATTGTGCCGTGACGATCTGTGCAAATTTTGCATTGGGATTCTTGATGCAGATCGGGTACTGAAGAATTTTTTCATATTGCCACATTAACAGTCACCTGCCTTATCCCATGGCCACGGTGCTTTTGTCCAGGCCTCGCCGTGCCCGGAGTCGGGGCTGAGCGGTCCGTATTTACATTCGTATTCTGAAAGTAAGCGGCGGTATTTTTCTTTGTATCGTTCCAGAAGTTCGGCCGCTGTTTCGTCGCAGGGGTGGGTGTCAAGATAGAGATGAAGATCCCACATGGAAAAGCGTACTGCCATAAGCTGGTGCTTGAGGTTGTTTCTGCTATAGTTCATCTGCAGCACCCCGCAAGGAAAGGTTTGTCAAGAACAGGAAAAATTGTTCCGACGCACAAAGCCTTTTCAGAGGGGTAAACATCGCTGCATTCCTGATACGGTACATATGCCATTGCAACAACCGGGTTTTCCGGCAGTGCCGGTGTCCGTTTGCAAGTGCAATTGCAGCTGTGCCGCACATTTTCGCAGGTCTGCTGCGGATAACCATATGGTCTGTAATTATTCATATGGTGTTGTCTCCTTTGGATGTGAATCGGGATTTTAAAACCCGTTACATATTATGAAAAGGAGACTCAATTAGTGACTGAGCGGCTTTATATGCTTATGAAAAAATACCGCCGGGTGGGCGGCGGCAGATTGTTTTGTTTTCTGTTCGTTTGATTTGTTTCAACCTTTCATAAGCTCATCAATCAGTCTTCGCATTTCGGCTTTTGATGAAACAGTATGTGTGCGGCTGATGAAAGCTTTTTTTTCGCTTTCGGATAACGCTTCAAATTTTTTCATGGCGGGTTCGTTTTGCGCAAGCGCCAGTCCAAATCCAAGCGGAAGTTCAATCTCAGACATAGATTTTCGCCGTTTCCTTTCTTTATGAGAATCATTAAAATTATTTGCCGCTGTTGTACGGTTTATGCATACGTGCAAAACAGTCTTTAAAAAAATATAAAATCTGCCGATGCATTTTGAAAACGCTTGACATATTTTCTTTCGATGTGTATGATAGTAAAAGATGAAGAAAACATGAACAGCCGAGGAGATTTTGCGGCTTTCTATGATGCGGCATGGTTTTTGCTTTGCCGTTTTCATTTCGTAACAAGGAGAAAAAGGAATATGAAAGTACCCCTGCATTATCAGCTTACCGAATATGACTGCGGACCGACAAGCGTCCTCAATGCCATTGCTTATCTTTTTGACCGTGAGGATATTCCGCCTGAAATTATCAGAAATGTGATGCTTTTCACGCTTGACTGCCGCGGAACGCAGGGAGAAAACTGCAAGGGCGGAACGTCGCACATGGCAATGATGTATCTGAGCAACTGGCTCAACGGTTACGGAAAAACCGGTCAGTTTCCGCTCTTTTGCGATTATATTTCGGGAAGCGATGTGTTTCTTGGTGAGGGCAGCTGCATCAGCTCGGCTGTCAAAGACGGTGCGGTCGCCGTTCTGAGACTGCATTATGATGTCTGGCATTATGTGCTGATGACAGGTGAAAAAGACGGGTTTGTCTATCTTTTTGACCCTTATTACGACGATGATGAAGAGGTGAAAAAAGCGGGCATCGTGATGGATTATAACCACCCATATACCTATAACCGGATTGTTCCGCTGAGCTTTTTTGACAAAGAGGACTGCTCATTTTACGCTTTGGGAAAGATAAAAAGCCGTGAAGCGGTTATTGTTCACCGCTCATGACCTTGAATTTTAACAGAAATTTGCATTTTGTGTAATGCAAGCGGTTTCCTTTTTCGGAGACCGCTTGATTTAACTTATTAATCTTTATTTTTTATTTTAATTTCTGTTGAGTTTTTGTTAAAAATCATGTAAAATAAAGGTCGGCTTACAGTAAAAAGGAAAGGGAAACAGAATTGTTTCTGTAACAGGCTTAATCAATGGTATCAGAAGAATTTTTTGCTCTTCGTAAAAAAATAATCGAAAAAGATTTCACCCGGATGAACGATATGCAAAAGCAGGCAATTTTTCAGACGGAAGGTCCGCTTCTGATTCTTGCAGGGGCGGGAAGCGGAAAAACAACCGTTATCGTCAACCGTATTGCAAACATCGTTCGTTTCGGAAATGCATATAACTCAAAAAATGTTGCTTTTGAACCGTCAGAAGCGGATATTGCTTTGATGAAAGAATATCTTGACGGAAACGAAGACGTGCTGTTTGACATTGAAGATCTTCTTTGCGACGATCCGGCAAAGCCGTGGCAGATTCTTGCCATCACCTTCACAAACAAGGCGGCAAATGAGCTGAAAGAAAGACTGGAGGCTCTTCTCGGCGCTGAGGCCAACGACATCTGGGCAAGCACGTTTCATTCGTGCTGTGCGCGTATTCTTCGAAGAAACGCCGACCGGATCGGTTATACTTCAAGTTTTACCATTTATGACACGGACGACCAGAAAAGACTGATCAAGGAATGTCAGCGTCAGCTTGAAATCCGTGACGGAATTCTTTCTCACAAAACAATTCTCAATGAAATCAGCCGCTCAAAAGATTGCCTGATTACGCCCGAAGAATATATCAGACAGGGCGAAAAAGATGTTCGCATGAGCATGATCGGCAAGGTCTATAAAATGTATCAGCAGGAGCTGAAAAAGGCCAACGCCATGGATTTTGACGATATGATTGTCAACACGGTAAGGCTGCTTGAAGAATGTGCAGATGTGCGCGAATATTATCAGCGCCGCTTTCGCTATATCATGGTTGACGAATATCAGGACACAAACCATGCGCAGTTTCGCTTGACGCAGCTTCTGGCGGACGGACACAAAAACATCTGCGTTGTCGGCGATGACGATCAGAGCATTTACCGCTTCCGAGGCGCAACGATTGAAAACATCATGAGCTTTGAATATCAGTACCGAAACACAAAGCTCATTCGTCTTGAACAAAATTACCGCTCCACTCAGACCATTCTTGACGCGGCAAATGCCGTCATTTCCAACAACACCAAGCGCAAGGGCAAAAACCTTTGGACAGATAACGGTGAGGGCGAAAAGGTCAGCGTTTTCACTGCCGCAGACGAGCAGGAGGAATCGCGTTATATTACCGATCAGATTGCTGAGGGCGTCAGCTCGGGCGAGTTCAAATTCGGCGATTTTGCCGTGCTTTACCGCATGAATGCGCAGTCAAACTCGGTGGAACACAGCCTTGTGCGAGCCGGTATCCCATACCGCGTTATCGGCGGCTTCCGCTTTTATGAAAGAGCGGAAATACGCGACGCGATTGCTTATCTGACGGTTGTCAATAACCCCGATGACAATATGCGTCTTGCAAGAATCATCAATGTTCCCAAAAGAGGAATCGGCACAACAAGCGTGAACAATGCGCTTGAAATTGCTTCGGGGCTTGGCATCAGTGCTTTTGAGGTCATGAGCCACGCAGATGAATATGAATCGTTAAAGCGAAGCGCACAGAAGCTGATGAGCTTTTGCGCAATGATTAAAGAACTGAACGAAAAAGCTGAGGATATGCACCTTGACGATTTGTTCAAGCTGATTCTTGAAAAAACCGATTATATGGCTTACCTGGAAGCCGACAAGGAAAAGGGTGCGGAAAGAGCGGAAAACATCAACGAGCTTCTGACCAACCTTGTGACATACGAAACAGAAAACGAAGAAGCAACGCTTTCGGGCTTTTTGGAAGAGGTTGCTTTGATGACGGATATTGACAATTATAACGCACAGTCGGACGCCGTGGTGCTGATGACGCTTCACAGCGCAAAGGGCTTGGAATTTCCCGTTGTGTTCATACCCGGCATGGAGGAGGGCATCTTCCCCGGTATGCAAAGCATGTATAGTGAAGAAGAGGTCGAAGAAGAAAGACGCTTGGCTTATGTGGGAATTACGAGGGCAAAGAAAAAGCTTTATCTGCTCAACGCCAATGTCAGAATGATTTTCGGTTCCACATCAAGAAATCTGCCGTCGCGCTTTATTACCGAAATTCCGAGAGAGTTGCTTGATAAAAAAAGCAGTCTTTCTCTCGGCGGACGTTTCACACCGAGAGCAAAAACGGGCGAAGAAAGAGATTTTTATCCGGAAAGAAGAAACGCTTCTTCGCAAAAAAAGCAAAGCATACCCGCTGCGCCGAAGCCGACCGGCATCAGATATCAGGTCGGTCAGAGCGTAAGGAGCAAGGTTTTCGGTGTGGGCGTGATTCTTTCGGTCAAGCCCATGGGCAACGACAATATGCTTGAAATTGCCTTTGAAAAGGCAGGCACCAAAAAGCTTATGGCAAATTATGCAAGGCTTGAAATAGTAAATTGAGCGAAAAGATTTTCGCTTTTTAGGAGGAAAATAAGAAATGAAGAAAACCATTCAAAAAACGCTAAGTGTGTTTCTTGCGGTTGTGATGACGCTTTCACTTTGTGTGTTCGCCTTTGCCGCAGACGCACCGTCGCCGATTGTTGTTGTCAGCGGTATGGGCGCTTTCCCGCTTTATCTTTATGACGAAAACGGAAATGTCGGTGAACAGGTTTACGGTCCTTCAGCCGAGGGCATCATGGAAGTCTGCAAAGACGCAATTATGCCGCTTGCCAAAACGGCGCTCAGCGGCGATTGGAACGATTTTGCCGACGGAACCTTTGACAGCATCTATTCAAAGCTGTTTGAAGTGATTTCCTGCGATGAAGAGGGAAACAGCAGATATAATGTTGACACCATTCATTTTCCGGGTAATGTCGGAAACTATCCGGAATATTTCAAAAACAGCAGCAATAATGAGGACGAAATTGCAATCGTCAAAAGCGCAATTGACAAAGTCGGCGAAGAAAACACCTTTTTCTTTAACTATGACTGGCGTCTCGATCCGCTTATCCATGCCGATGAGCTTGCTGAGTTTATCGCCGATGTCAAAGCCGAAACCGGTGCTTCAAAAGTAACGCTGATTCCGGCAAGCATGGGCGGTACCGTTGTCAATTCCTATCTTTATAAATACGGAAGCGACAGCATTGACAAAATCATTTATTGCATGGTTGCCTCAAAAGGTCTTGACATGGTCGGCGAGCTTTTCGGCAAGAACATTGAAATGACAACCGACATGGTTCTTGAAAGACTGTTCAATTTTGAAAAGGGCGATATTCTTCTTCAGGCGCTTTGTGCCGTGCTTCAGACAGGCGCGGAACATTCCGGCATGGAAAAAGCGCTTGACAAATTTGTTGCAAACTTCATTTCGTCTCTGAGCGACAGAGCCTATGAAGAAATTCTCAAAAAATCCTTTGCTTCCATGCCGGGCATGTGGGCTTTCTGCCCCGAAAGCTATTATGAAAACGACATGGCTGCTATGGCTGCTGGCAGTCAATTGGGTCTGGAAAAATCTTCTGCTGATGGGATTTGGAATCCAACTGTAAATATAGATAGAGAGGGGCTGAGAAGTTGTTCTTCATCATGCCGATGCTGCCGATTTTGGC
>JBJFHW010000272.1:0-8987 GCA_051893965.1 Acutalibacteraceae bacterium | reverse complement strand
GCTCTTTTTCAATACCTTTTTCAATTTTTACACACAAATCCGTGATGAGGCAAAAACAAAGCGCTGATTAATCAATGCGGTTAATCAGCGTTTTTTCGTTTATTATGAATCAGTCTTCCGGTGTCAGCAGCTTGTCACCGTAAAAATAATATCTTTTTACGCGCGGCAAAAATGTGCAGACAACCTCATAATCAAAGCTGTGACAAAGCTCACCAAGCGTTTCGGCAGAAATCTCTTCATCACCCATTTTGCCCATAATCACAGCAAGGTCGCCGACTTTGACATCGGGAATATCGGTGACATCAACCATAATCTGATCCATGCAGACCTTGCCCCTTATCGGTGCTTTCTTTCCGTTTATGAGAACCCAACCTTTATTGGTCAGGCATCGGTTATAGCCGTCGGCATAGCCGATGCAGACGGTTGCAATTTTTCTTTCGCTGTCGGCAACATAAACGTGACCGTAGCCGATTCCGTCGCCCTTTTGAACGGTTTTGACATGGATAACATGGCTGATGACTTCCATGGCAGGCGTCATTTTTATTCTGTCTTTCTGAACTTCATCAGACGGATACATTCCGTAAAGCGAAATGCCCATTCTCACCATGTCATATTGCTTTTCAAATTCAATAATACCTGCGCTGTTGCAGATATGCTTGATCGGTATATTGACCCCTCTTTTTTCAAGCATGGAAATGAAAGAATCAAATTTTTCTGTCTGGCTGTTCGCACAGGTTTTGTCAAAGTAATCCGCCTTTGCATAGTGGCTGAACATACCCTCAAGTTCAAGATTTTCAAGGCAAGCAATTTCTTTGACAATATCTGCACTTTCTTGCGTCGGCTTAAAACCGATGCGTCCCATTCCGGTGTCAACGGCAATGTGAAGCTTTGCTTTTCTGCCGAGTGAAACGGCAGTTTTTGAATACTGCGTTGCTTCATCAAGGTTAAAAATTGTCGGCGTGATATTGTTTTCAATGATGATCTGATATTCTTTCGGACTGGAATAAGAAAGAATCAGAATCGGCTTTTGAATTCCGGCATTTCTTAAAACAAGAGCCTCATCAAGAGCGGCAACGGCAAAAAAATCGGTTTTATCTTCAAGAAGTTTTGCAACCGGAATGCTTCCGTGACCGTAAGCGTCGGCCTTGACAACACTGCAGATTTTAACGCCGGGATTTACCCTCTTTTTCAGCTCGTTAAAATTGCTTTCAATGGCTTTCAGATCAATTTTTGCAAAGCTTCGGTGATATATCGGAATCTGATGTTCCTGTGTCATTAAAAATCATCTCTTTTCAATTATTTGCGAAATCGGTTTAATTTCAACATTTTCCGCAGCGAGTGCTTTTCTGATTTTTTCAACAAAACAAAGCGCCTTTTCGCTGTCGCCGTGAACACAAACGGAATGCGGGCAAATTTCAATTTCTTTTCCGCTGATTGTTTTTACCTTGTGTTCCTTTATCATAACGATAACTCTTTCAACGGCTTCGTTTTCGTCTGTTATCATGGCACCGGGCTTGCTTCTTGCAACAAGGGAACCGTCATCTTCATAGGCTCTGTCGGCAAAAACCTCAGCGGCATAAGGCAAACCGATTTTTTCGGCTTCTTTGAGCATAGCGCTGCCCGAAAGACCGAGAAGAATGAGACTGCTGTCATATTCATAAATTCCCTCGCAGATTGCCCTTGCAAGTGTTTCGTCCTTACCTGCCATATTATAAAGCGCACCGTGCGGCTTAACGTGCTGCATTTTCAGTCCGTTCGCCTTGCAAAACGCATCGAGCGCACCGACCTGATAGGTTATGAGCGCCTTTGCATCGCTCGGCGAAATGTTCATGTTTCTTCTTCCGAAGCCCTGCAAATCACGAAATCCGGGGTGTGCACCAACGGCAACGCCGTTCTTTTTGCAAAGCGCAACGGTTTTGCTCATGACCAACGGGTCACCTGCATGAAAACCGCAGGCAACATTTGCCGAAGAAATCAAAGGAATTACCTCGTCATCTTTTCCGATTTTATAGGCGCCGAAGCTTTCGCCTAAATCACTGTTTAAATCAATACAAAACATTTTTATGCCATGCGGCACGGATATATTTTATCCGCTACCGTTCCTTTCATCTTATTTTATTTAAAAAGGCTTATTTCAGCAAAGAATTTTTGACATCGGTGATAAACATATGTCCGGGTGCATGAGAAATTGCAATCGGAGGCTTTGCACTCATAACAGCTGACTGCGGAGTGACGCCGCAACACCAGAATACGGGAATTTCACCGTCTTTTATTGTGACGCTGTCGCCGAAATCGGGCTTGTTGATATCCTTGATGCCGATTTCAGCAGGATTTCCGATATGAATGGGTGCGCCGTGAACCCTCGGCATGGAAGCCGTTACGGAAACTGCGCGAATAACTTTATCGGCAGGCATCGGTCTCATGCTGACAACAAGCTTTCCGTGAAAAATTCCGGCACTTTCGCAGTCAATATTTGTCAGATACATCGGAACATTCTTGCCCTCTTCAATGTGTCTGACGGGTACATCAGCGCTTAAAAGCTCACCCTCAAACGAAAAGGAACAACCGATGAGAAAATATACAAAATCATCGCGCCAGAATTTTGAAATATCGGTATATTCCCCTTTCAGTTCGCCGTGCTCCCAAACGCGGTATTTCGGAATATCGGTTGCAATATCGGCATGATCCGCCATTGTTTTAACAAGCCTGCTTCCGACATCGCCGACTTCAAGAATCGGGCAGGATTTCGGGTTGCGCTGCGTAAAAAGAAGAAAATCATAAGCATTTTCTTTCGGCAAAACAAGAAGATTTGCCTGCGCATAGCCGTCGCACATACCCGAGGTCTGAAAATCAATTTTACCCTGTCTTATCAGGCTTCTGACCTCAGACGGCTGCATTTTTGAATAATCCATTTATAGTCCACCTTTCTTTTTTAGTGTGGAGTTTGGAGTGTGGAGTATGGAGTTGTTTTAACTTGAAAAATTCTGCTGAGAATTTTAACAGAGTTGCTGATTATAAATACTTAAAATGATGTTTACTATCATTAAAAAACATTTTAACCGTTGGAAACATTCTGCCTCTTTGTGAAGTCATGGCACACTGTGTCCCTAACTGCACAAACTTTAAAAGTGGATTAACTCCACACTCCACACTCCAAACTCCAAACTAATAATAACTCCAAACTGTTTCTCTATCTCTCATAAAGCATCATATATTCAAGCGTTTTGAGCTGTTTGATCTGCTTTTTATATGCCGCTTCGCCCTCTTTGGCGCTCACGGCTGAAAAATGTATTTTTGTGCCGGGTCTTGCCTGTGCAATAATCGGCAAATCGGCACTGATTACGGTTGCCGCCTTTGCATAGCCGCCCGTTGTCTGCCTGTCTGCCATCATGATGATCGGCGTTCCCGAAGCCGGAATCTGAACACTGCCGGTAACAATACCGTCGGAAATGATGTCAACGCCGTTTTTGCTTTCAATCTTTTCTCCGTCAAGCCTTATGCCCATGCGGTCTGATTTATCTGTTACAATATAGGTTGTGCCCAGAAAAGTTTCAAGTCCTTTCTCGGTAAAATAATCGTCCTGCGGCCCGAGCATCACTCGCAAAGTGATTTCAGACGGATATTTGGTTTCGTTCTTTATTTTTCTTCTTCCGATCAGAGAAAGCGTTGTGCTTTGCCGAAGCGGTATTTCATCGCCCGCTTTGAGCTTTCTGCCCTCAAAGCCGCCGACGGAGCATTTCAGATTGGTTGACATACTGCCTAAAACATACGGCAAATCAAAGCCGCCTGCCACGGCAAGATATGCCCTCATGCCCTTTTTTGCCGCTTTCATCACAAGCTTGCTGCCCTTTTTCACGGCAACGGCTGCATACATCGGCATTTCTTCACCGTCAAGCATCGGCTCCATGTCTGCACCGGTCAAAGCGATAACAGCATCACCGTCAAACTGTGCGGTTATTCCCATCATGGTCATTTCAAGCGCACCCTCACCGGGAGCGTTGCCGGCAAGAATGTTGGCTGTTTTAAGCGAAACGGTATCCATGGCACCGTTCGGCGAAAAGCCCGAGGACATATAGCCGAATCTGCCCTCGTCCTGAACGGTGGTCAAAAGTCCGGGAGAAAGTATTTTCATCTTCATCGCTCTTCCTCCACAATTTTGACATGATATTCACCTTTTTGAACAAGAGAATCAATTTCATCATATTCGCTTTCGCTGATCGGGCAAAAACGGATATAATCACCTGCTTTATATAAAATCGGCTCCTGTCTTTGCGGATCATAGGGCTTGACCGGTGTTCTTCCGATTAATCTCCAGCCCCCGGGAGAAGCAAGCGGATAAATTCCTGTCTGCTTTCCGCCGATTCCGACCGCGCCGGTGGGTATCTGTGTTCTCGGACTGTCAAGACGGGGTGTTTCAATTCTTTCGTCCATTCCGCCGAGATAAGGAAAGCCGGGAAGAAAGCCGAGCATATAAATCAGATAATCAACCGAGCTGTGAATTCTGATAACCTCCTCACGGCTCAAATGCGCGTGTTCACAAACATCGTCAAGGTCGGGCGCAAAATCACCTTCGTAACAAACGGGAATAAGGAAGACGCGCTTTTTTGCTCCGCCTTCCTCTTTGTAGCTATCGTTGATTTTTATAATTGCTTTTTCAAGCTTTTGTGCATTGGTTTTGAAAGGGTCAAAATAAACCGTTGCCGAACAAAAAGCCGGAACACATTCTTTGACGCCTTTCACCGTTCCGCTTTCAAGCCGTGAAGCAAGGTTTCTGATGCGTCTGTTGATGTCTTCACTGATCTCTTTTGAAAACTCAACCGTGACCGCACAGTCGCCGCACGGCAGAAACTTCAGTTCACTCATAATTATTCACCGAAAAATTTAAGCTCTGCAACCTTTTCAAACCATGTTTTGCAGGTTTCTTTCAAACCTAAAGCCTGAACAACCATTTCACGCATCAGCGCAACAATCGGCATATTGATTTCAAGGCCGAAGCCGTCAATTGCCGGAACAAGCCAGCCGTACATATCAATCATGCCGCTTCTGCTTGCGGTCTGAACCGCTTCTTTTTCAAGCTCCTGCGTGTGCATAACATCAATGTTTTCCGTAAGATACGCAAGCGCCGCAATCATTGCGTAACAGCCCCAGTCGGAAACGGTTGCCGTGATGATGTTGTCTGCCTTTGTGCGAACGGCAAGACCGCCGTCACAGCCGCAGCGGCATTTGCCTTTGCCTGCATAAGGAATAAACTGTTCAAGATGAGAAGCGATGGTTCCCATGCCCATTTCGTTGCCGAGATCGCCGATGGCAATGTTCAGAATATTTCTTTCAAGGATTTTATCAAAAAGAATGTCCTGCTTTGCTTCAAGCTCGGTCACATCAAGTCCGGTGGCGTTGTGATAAACACCCTTTTCGTTTGCACCGGGACATTCAATGCTGATAACCGCTTTCGGCGGTATTTTTTCAAGCAATTCATCTGCCTGTTCTTCGGCTTTGCTCTGGTCTTTTGTGAACACAACAACGCCCATGGAAACAGGCATTTCATCAAGCTGACTGATATCCTTGAAAAGGTGCAGACCGATTACGGCGGCAAGATTTTCAACCGCCGGAAGATTTTCAGACGGACAGATGATAACGGGTTTTACACCGAAAGCCTTCACAAGACTGCGGCAAAGCAGCATGGAGCTGATGATGCCGTCTGTTTCGGCATGCTTGAACGGACGAAGAACGAAGCCTGTCATGATATAAACAATATCGTCTTCTTTCAGAACATCAATAAGCTTTTGCGCCGCATTCATGCAAAGCGGCGCGCCTGTATATTCACGCGAAGCCTTATAAAGCGTTTTGCACACACCATAGCCTCTCGGGTCGATGTTTGCAAGGTCATCAAGGCTTTGGCCGAGATTGAGAATTGTTAATTCCTGCTGAGTCATTGAGACTTCCTCCTCAAAAAATCAATCGGTTGCTTTCATGAATTCGTCAAGAACTTCGTCCTGAATCTTTTTGAGAAGCTCGGGTGCTTTTCCGCCGCAGGGCTTGCCGTCAATTTCTTCTGCCGCAAGGCAAAGCGAACCGGAAGAGGAAACAATGATTTCGTCCGCATCATAAAGTTCTTCCAATGTGAACGGATATTCGTCAACACCGATGCCAAGCTTTTTGCAGGCTTTGATCAGGTGTGCTCTTGCAATTCCGGGAAGAATGAGATGATCCGTCGGAGCGGTTTTGAAAATTCCGTCTTTGATGATGGAAACATTGCTGTGCGCACATTCGGTAACTCTGTCGCCGCGGTGGAAAACTGTTTCATCACAGCCGAGTTCTTTGGCTCTCTGAGAAGCCATAACGCTCGGAATGAGGTTGAGTGTTTTTATATTACAGTGGAAGAAACGAGTATCTTCCATGGTTGTAAGCTTGATTTTTGCGTAGGTATCAACAATATCTTTTTCCGTAAGTGTGATCCAGATGTTTGCCTTTGCGTCGCCTTCGGGGAAAACATGGTTTCTGTTTCCGGTTCCTCTGGTGGCCTGCCAATAAACAAACTGGTTGCCGCTGTCCATTTTGGAAACCATATCGTTAAGCAAGGCTTTCATTTCATCTTTTGTCATTCCAAGGTTGATTTTGAGCAGTGCCGCACTGTTGAAGAAACGGTCAATATGCTCATCAAGGGCAAAAATTTTGTAATTGCGGCTGTAAGTTGCATCATACACACCGTCACCGAAATAGCTGACACGGTCGTTCATCGGAATGACCATGTTTTCAATTTCATCAAATTTGCCGTTGTAATAACCCAAGTTTTTCATAATAACACTCCTAAACTGTTAAAAAGATTCTCTGACTTCCGGATTCAATCCGCTTTGTTTTTATGCATAAACTTTCGTATTTTTTGCATATTATTCAAAGCTTATCCGCAAAAAGGGCGAAGTTCACCTGAACGACGCCCTTGTCAAATTGAATTATATTACTATATATTGTTAAAGTCAATAAAAATATGAGAAAAACCCAAATATTTTTTCAGTTTGCCCAAGCCGAAAAAATCGAACAAATATACACCGGATAAAATCTTATACAATGCTTTTTCCAAAAGAAAAACTCCGGCTTCATTAAAGAAAAATTTATAAGTTTTTCATTCTTTTTCACCTTGAGTTTATATGCTGTTTACTTGCTTATAGAATAATAGGAGCATAAGATACAGGAGGTTTTTTAAATGAACAACGAAGAAAAGAAAAAACAGGTTGAAGAAATTCTCAAAAAGTACAGTAACGAAGGCAAAACGCCGAAAATGAGCAAAGAAGACGAAATTATTGCTCTTGACAGAAAGGTTGGCAAAATAAGCTCTGTTTGGGCACTTTGCGTCGGCATCATCGGCGCGCTGATTCTGGGTGTGGGAATGTGCCTGACAATGGTCTGGAAAAGTTATTTTGCTTTGGGTATCGTCATCGGAATCATCGGTATTGCTGTAGTCAGTGCGGCGTTCCCGATTTATAAATCACAAACGGCAAAACAGCGAAAAAAAGTTATGCCGCAAATTATGAAACTCAGTGAAGAAATAAAAACAAATTCCCGATAATCCGTTTGTTTTCCTTCCTTAATTAAAATGATCCCTTTGAAGCTAAGCTGAAAAAGCAGCAGCTTCAAGGGGATTGTTTTTTTGCAGCAAAACTCAGATTGCCATATTTTCTTTGATTTTATAAATATATCCGTTATCTTCAAATTCGCTTATATTTTTCAGCGCATAGCCTGCACCCTTTGCGGCGGTGTTTTCACAATCGGCGGCAACGGTGACTTTAATGCCGAATTTATCGGCAAAAGCGTTTGCCATTCCGCGAAGCTTTGCACAGCCGCCCGTCAGTATGATTCCGTCATTGCAAATATCCGTATACATTTCCGGCGGTGTCTGTTCAAGCACCTGCTTTGTCTGCTCAATGATTGTTTGTATTGTGTCTGATAGCGCCGTGCAGATTTCGTCCGATGTAACATTGAACATAACCGGCATACCCGTAATGAAATCCTTGCCGTTGGCAGACATTTCAACCTGCTCATCACCCTTGAATACACAGCCGACGGTTTTCTTGATTTTTTCGGCCGTTGTGTGACCGATAACAATATTTTTTTCGCGCTTAATATATTGTATGATTGCTTCGTCCATGTCATCGCCCGCAATTTTAAGCGAGGAGGAATAAGCAACCGTTCCCATTGTGATAACAGCAATATCGCTGGTTCCGGCGCCGATGTCGATGACCATAACGCCGTAAGGCTTGTCAATATCAAGCGCACAGCCCAAAGCCGATGCAACCGGCTCTTCAATCACGCTTACCTTACCTGCTCCGGCACAGCAAACAACATCAATAATCGTCTTTTTTTCAAGTGCCGTGCAGGAGCTCGGCGCGCTGATGATTACGCTAGGCTTAAAAAGCTCATAGCGGCAAAGCTTTTCAATAACTTCCGTGAGGATCTGCTTCATAACGGAAAAATTTGCGATAACGCCCGATTGAATCGGCATTTCAAGCTCCACCGTGCTCGGCATACGTTCAAGCATCGCCTTCGCTTCGTCTCCGACAGCAATCACCTCATCGGTATAGGCGTCATAGCTGATGGCGTTTGCAAGGCGCATAACAATGCCCTTGCCTTTGACAAAGACTTTGATACTGCTTGTTCCCAAATCAATTGCAATATTCTTTCCGGGCATTGTTTCACTTCCTTTTCATTATGCTTTTACTAATGCAGATTTTACTTATTTTACTTGAGATTGTCAAGTTAAATTTTATTATATTTTTATGACGGAGCAGTAAAAATCGCGGCTAAAAAAAGGCAGGAAGAAAAAATTACAGAAAACCTTAAATTTATTGCTTTAAACCGCTAAATTTTCCTCAAAAGCTGTTGACCGAGCACTCTTTTTATAGTATAATTTTAAAATAAGTTTTTTGAAACGAACCGATATATATAATGAAAACGAAAGGAACAACGGCGAAACCATACTTTTAAATCGCCGC
>JBJFHW010000271.1:0-9023 GCA_051893965.1 Acutalibacteraceae bacterium | reverse complement strand
AAGGGAGAAAGTATAAGCTATGGGATATTTCAAAAACGTAAAACAGACCTTTAAACTAAAAGATCTGACGAACTATATCATCGTTGGTTTTATTCTTGCTCTGGCATTGATTCTCAAAGCGACCGGCAATCTTCCGCGTTCAAGCATGACGCTTCTTACTCAGATTGCTTTCAGTATTATTCTTGCCGTTTCCCTTAACCTTGTTGTTGGTTTCCTCGGCGAACTCAGCCTCGGTCATGCCGGCTTCATGTGCGTCGGTGCTTATATCGGCTGTCTTGCGGCAAATTATCTTAATGAAATCATCGACTCACAGCTGCTCGTCCTTATTATTGCTATGCTGATCGGCGGAGTTGTTGCGGCATTCTTTGGCTTTATAATCGGTTTGCCGGCGTTAAGACTGAAAGGTGACTACCTTGCGATTGTTACGCTTGCTTTTGGCGAGATTGTTCGTAATATTTTCAAGAATATGAAAACTTTCGGCGGCGCACTCGGACTTCGTACAACAACTTATAAAGGCAGTTTATTTATCGTTGCTTTCATTATGGTGTTTGTTACACTGTTCCTCATTCAAAACATTATTAAGAGTAAGCACGGCAGGGCAATTACAGCAATCCGTGACAACGAAATTGCTGCAAAAGCAATGGGTATCAACGTAACTTATTACAAGCTTTTTGTTTTCATTCTTTCAGCATTTCTGGCAGGTATTGCCGGCGTTATCTACGGTCACTACGCTTCACCGGTTATCTACTCATTCTTCTCATATAACTATTCAATTGAAATTCTTGTTATGGTTGTTCTTGGCGGCATGGGCAATATCACCGGTTCGATTGTTGCCGCAACGCTTATTACTGTTCTGAACTTCCAGCTTCAGACAAGACTTTCCGGCGATCTTGCAGCGATCAAGTTCCTGGTTTATGCAATTATTCTTATTGTATTTATCATCTTTAACAACGCTCCGTCTCTTCAGCCGCTTCGCGAAAAGCTTTCCATTACGCGCATACTGCACGAAAGAAAAGAAAAGAAAAATCCGGCTTCTATAAAGAACGATCCGGCAAAATGGGACAAAATTCCGACCAAAATCAAGATGGACGAAGTGCTTTCGGTTGATGTAACACCGGAAAGTCCTTATACACCCGACAAGCCGGATAAGCCTGACAAAAAAGGAGGAGAATAATAATGGCTGATTATGTACTTGAAACCAAAGAATTAGGCATTTCTTTCGGCGGACTGAAAGCCGTTGACAATGTTAACCTCCAAATCAAAAAAAACCAGCTTTACGGTCTTATCGGACCGAACGGAGCAGGAAAAACAACCATTTTTAATTTGCTTACCGGCGTTTATAAACCGACAACCGGCACATTTTACCTCAACGGTGAAGAACTGAAAGGGAAAAGTCAGGAAGCAATTAACCGAAAAGGCATTGCAAGAACTTTTCAGAATATCCGACTTTTCAACAACATGAGCGTTATCAGAAATGTTCTTGTCGGACTACACAATCAGCCCGAGTTTAAATGTAATGCCTTTTCAAGCATGCTCAAACTCCCGAAACATTTTGATACGGAAGTCAGAATGAGGGAAAAAGCAAAGGAAATTCTCCGTATTTTTGATCTTTATGAAGAAAGAAATAATCTTGCCTGCAATCTTCCGTACGGCAAGCAGAGAAAGCTTGAAATTGCAAGAGCACTTGCAACGAATCCGAAGCTTCTTTTGCTTGATGAGCCTGCGGCAGGCATGAACCCGAATGAAACTGAAGAGCTTATGGATACGGTTCGTTTTATCCGTGACGAATTCGATATTACTGTTCTTCTTATCGAACATGACCTTAAATTTGTTTCAGGTCTTTGTGATGAAATTACTGTATTAAACTTCGGCACCACGCTTTGTCAGGGCAAGGTCAACGACGCTCTGAATGACCCCGAGGTTATTAAAGCTTATATCGGAGGTTAAGACTTATGGCAATGTTAGAAGTTAAAGATTTGCAGGTCTATTACGGTGTGATTCAGGCAATCAAGGGAATCAGCTTTGAAGTTAATCAGGGTGAAATCGTAACGCTTATCGGTGCAAACGGTGCCGGCAAGACCACAACCATGCAAAGCATCATGGGACTTGTTCCGATCAAAAGCGGAACGGTTACCTATGAAGGTCAGGTAATCAACAAAGTGCCTTGTCATAAAATTGTGAAACTCGGCATGACGCAGGTTCCCGAAGGAAGAAGAATTTTCCAGGAACTGACCGTTTATCAGAATCTTCTCATGGGCGCTTTCACAGAGAAAGACAAAAAGAAAATCAAAAACGATATTGAGGAAATTTATACAAGATTTCCTCGTCTCGGCGAAAGAAAAAATCAGATTGCCGGTACGCTTTCCGGCGGTGAACAGCAGATGCTTGCTATGGGTAGAGCAATGATGAGCCACCCGAAGCTTCTTATGCTTGATGAGCCTTCAATGGGACTTTCTCCGCTTCTTGTTGATGAGGTTTTTGATATTATCAAAGATTATCATAACAGCGGAACAACCATTCTTCTTGTTGAACAGAACGCAGGTAAGTCGCTCGCAATTTCCGACAGAGCTTATGTTCTTGAAAACGGCAAAATTGCCTTGACGGGAACAGGCGCAGAACTGATGGAAAGTGAAGATATTAAGAAAGCATATCTCGGCGGCTGATAAACAAAAAAGTAAGGGAAGCTGAACTTGTGCTGTTCCCGAAAAGACAAAGAATATCAACCGGGTGACCAGAATTAGGCCGCCCGGTTGACGCTTTAATATGAGACAAATGAAGAAAATTTATTTTGGATTTCGCGCCCGCATACTAATCTTGACCAATTACGACAAAATCTATTGAAATTGTTTCTGTGTCATGATAAAATATAAACAAATCTTTTGGAGATGATCGAATGCCTGAAATCAGTATAATCGTTCCGGTATATAAAGTTGAGCAATATCTCAACAGCTGTATTGATTCCATTTTGGCTCAGAGTTTCACAGATTTTGAACTTATTCTGGTTGATGACGGTTCACCGGATAATTGCGGCAAAATTTGCGATGAATATGCCGAAAAAGACAGTCGGGTCAAGGTTATCCATAAGGAAAACGCCGGCGTTTCTGCGGCAAGAAACAGCGGCATTGATCTTTCAAGCGGAAAATACATCATGTTTTGCGACAGTGACGATTATGTTGACAGCAATTGGTGCAGATCTTTATATGATGCAATTGAGAATAATGATGTTGAATTATCTGTTTGCGGTTTCAGACGTTTTTCTTGTGAAAATAAATCAATAACTTCGCCGGAGTTTAAAACAGAACATATTCTTAATGAAGATGATTTGAGCAACTTCTGGTGGATGGGTTCATGTTGGAATAAAATTTATAAAGCTTCAATTATCAAAACCAATAAACTATATTTTGATGTATCAATATCTTATGCGGAAGATTTAATTTTTAATTTAGATTATATTTTAAATTGCACAAATTTTGAAGCTTTTTTTATAACAGGCAAATATTACAATTACAGAGTTTTCATCAGTAACAGTCTGACGCATAAATATATCCCAAATTTGTGGGAGCTTGAGAAGAGAGTTATAGATAAAATTATGACCGTTTGTTGTTCAATTACAGACGATGATTCGTTTTATTTGCAATATATATATACTGATGCGATAGACAGAATATTTGTTTGTTTGGATAATATTTTTTATCGAAAAAATACTTTGAATTTTCATGCTAAATACTTACTTTGCAAACAAATTATTCGCAGCAGTTATTGCAAAAAAGCATTTAAATATGGAAACTTTTATAAATTTGGTAATGGTTTTAAGTATTTGCATTTGGTGGTTCCGGTACTTAAAACTTGCTGTCCTTTCATTATATCTGTTTTTTACTTATTAATGGGTAAATTTATAAATCACAGATAATTTTATACATGAGGATTTGAAATGAAAAAAGTAGGAATTATAACGATCAATGACAACAAAAATTACGGCAACAGGTTACAATCTTTTGCACTGCAAAATTACCTCAAAGACTTTGATTGTTTTTCAGAAAATATCCTTTTCACTTATTTTGATGACAGAAAATATATTAAAAATGAAGATTCTAAAATAATTGCAATTAAAGTTGCAATTGCAAAAAACCGTCTGATTAAATCTTTAATATTAAATAAAATCAATCCTGCCGAAAGTACAAATGCTGCAAACAAAATTGATAAAACAGTCGAGTTGCGAATAAAAGCTTTTGAAAATTTTAACAGCCAATATATTTCAACTGAAGAAAACAAAATCGAAGGTGATTATGTTCCGAAACAAATAAAAAGAAAATATGATTATTTTGTTGCCGGAAGCGATCAAATTTGGAATCGAAAATTTGGTTACGGCACAAGTATATCCTATCTTCAATTTGCTCCGAAAAACAAGCGTATTGCGATTTCTGCAAGTTTCGGGGTTGATGAAATGCCGGATAAATATAAAAAACAAGCAAGACATTATCTGAACGGCATGAATTATATTTCTGTTCGTGAGGAAACAGGCAGACAAATTGTCCAATCTTTAACAGGCAAAGATTGTGATGTTTTTCTTGACCCGACCATGCTTGTTGATACCGATATTTATTTGCCACTTATTGAAAGTTCAAAGGCGGTTTTGCCCGAGAAATATGTTTTGTGCTTCTTTCTGGGTGAACTTTCAAAAGAAAGAAAAGATTTTATTGAAAACTTTGCTGCCGGACATAATTTAAAAACGGTTTATCTGAATTGCTTGGATTATCCTGACAGGTACATTTATGATCCATGTGATTTCCTCAAAGCAATTAAAAATTGCACTTATATGTTTACCGATTCTTTTCACGGTTGTGTTTTTTCAATATTATTTAGAAAACAGATGTTTGCGATGGAAAGAGAAGAAGACATTGCAAAAATGTCCGGCAGAATAAATACTTTGTTCGAAAAATTTGATATAAAAGACAGAATTATTTCTGAAAATAAAGAGCTTGCGGAAGATATTAATGAAGAAAGATATAAAAAAATATTTGAAGTTTTGGCAGAGGAAAGAAGAAAAACAACGGAAAAACTCACCGGTGTTTTAGTGTAATATATAGTGAATCTATTATCAGTAAGGATTTAAATATGAAAATTGAACGAAGTAAAAATGCAACAAGAAACATTTTTTTTGGTGTAATTCAAAAAGTATATAGTATTTTAATACCGTTTGCAACCCGCACAATTATGATTTATGCATTGGGCATGAATTATCTCGGACTTAACAGTCTTTTTAGTTCCGTGCTTTCTGTTCTTAACCTTGCTGAATTGGGCGTTGGAAGCGCAATGGTTTTCAGCATGTATAAACCGATTGCCGAAGACGATGAAGAAACAATATGTGCGCTTATGCGGTTATATCGGCTATATTACAGAATTATCGGCGGAGTAATTTTGGTTGTCGGACTTATAATTACATCTTTTATTCCCAAAATCATAAAAAGTGATGTTCCTGACGGTATTAATATTTATGTGCTGTATTTGATGAATTTAGCGTCAACCGTTTTTACTTATTGGCTTTTTGCATATAAAAACTGTCTTTTATCCGCACATCAGAGAAATGATGTCAGCACAAAAATTTCTATGGTTGTTTCTGTCGTTCAAGTCATTGCACAGATTTTAGTATTATTGATTACAAAGAACTATTATTTATATGTTCTGGTTTTGATAATTTCCGGAATTTTAACGAATATTACTACTGCTTTTGTCGTCAACAAAATGTATCCGCAATACAAGCCTGTTGGAAATTTGCCCAAAGAGCAGGTTAAGTCGATTAATGGCAGGGTGCGTGATTTGTTTACATCGAAAATCGGTTCGGTGGTTGTCGATTCTGCCGATACCATAGTAATTTCGGCCTTTTTAGGACTTACTTCGCTTGCCGTTTATCAAAATTATTTTTATATTCTTACCTCAATTTTCGGCTTTGTCAGTATTATTTTTTATTCCTGCACTGCCGGAATCGGAAACAGTATTATTACCGAAACAGAAGAGAAAAATTTCGGCGATTTCAAAACCTTTACATTCATAATATCCTGGCTTTCCTGCTTCTGCGTTTGTTGTCTTGCAACCCTTTATCAGCCGTTTATGGAAATGTGGGTAGGTAAAAACAATATGCTTTCATACGGTTATGTAATTGTATTTTGCATATACTTTTTTATCAAAGAAATCAACTCATTGCTTAACTTATATAAAGATGCTGCCGGAATATGGCATGAAGACCGTTTCCGCCCCCTTATTACCGCTTTGGCAAATCTCTGTATGAATCTGATTATGGTTCAGTTCTGGGGCTTATACGGCATTTTACTTTCAACAATATTAAGTATGGTTTTTGTTGGTATGCCTTGGTTGTTTCATAATCTTTTTACAACGATTTTCCATCAAGGTTTGTTGGCATATCTGAAGAAAATGGCAATATATGTTGTTGTTACGGTTGCAATTTGCGCAATTTGTATTTTCAGCTGTTCATTTCATATGAGTTCTTTAATTGCGGAAATGATTTTAAAACTCATAATTTCTGCCGTTATTTCAAATCTTTTGATGTTTGTTTTATTTTTCAGGACAAAAGAATTTAAGCAAACTGCAGCAATTCTTGATACGATTACGAAAGGTCGAATTAAAATTTTAAGGAAACTAATGGAATGATTAAAGTTGATTATGATAAATGCTGCGGCTGTTTTGCCTGCAGTAATATATGCCAAAAAAATGCCATAAAAATGGTTCAGACCAAAGAAGGTTTCTTTTATCCGCAAATTAACGAGAATTTATGTGTTAATTGCGGCTTGTGCGAAAATGTTTGCCTGCTGAATAATAAAAAAGACGCTTCTTCACAAATGCCGCAAGTGTTTGCAGCAATGAATAAAGATGATGAACAAAGAAAACAAAGTTCCTCCGGCGGTATTTTTACTTTAATCGCTCAGGTAATACTGAATTCAGGCGGAGTTGTGTATGGTGCGGCTTTTGATGATAATTTTAATGTCAGACATATTGAAATAAATGATGAGGCCGGGCTTTCAAAGCTTCGCACGAGTAAATATGTTCAAAGCCTGACAGGCGATACTTTTTCCTCTGTTAAAAGGGAACTCGAAAAGGGAATCAGGGTTTTCTATACCGGGACGCCGTGTCAGATTGATGCTCTGAAACTGTTTTTAAATAAAGATTATGAAAATTTATTTTGTGCTGATATTGTTTGTCATGGCGTTCCGTCTGAACTTGTGTGGCAAAAATATCTTGCGTTTACGGGCTTAAAGAATATTTCTGAGATCCAGTTCAGAAATAAAGATAATGGATGGCTTAATTATAACTTTGTTATAAAAACCAATGATAAAAACTTTTCTGTTAAATATAACAGTAATCCCTATTTTAAGTTATTTTTAAATGATTTTTCATTAAGAAAGTCTTGCTATAATTGTCCGTCAAAAGGATTTAACAGAAACAGTGATATAACACTTGCCGATTTTTGGGGAATTAACCATTTAGATGCTGAGATGTTTGATGATAAAGGAACTTCGCTTTTGTTAATTCATTCCGAAAAAGGATTGTCGCTTTTAAATGACATAAAAGACAAGATAAATATTAAACGCATGTCTCCAAATGATGCGGCTATATTGAACCCAAGTATATCAGAAAAACCTGCTATGCCCGAAAATAGAGAGAAATTTTTTGCAGAAATAATAAAAGAAAAACCGTGTGATTTCGATAAGCTAGCAAAAAAATACTGCACGCAAAAAGTTCCGGTAACAGCCAAGATAAAAGGGTACGCAAAAAGAGCTTTAAAAATTTTTGAATAGCAACATAAAACCGACCTGTCAAAGTCGGTTTTATTTTTCAACAAAAAATCAAATTATGTTAACGATTGCTTTACAAAAAGAGCATAATTTGCTATAATTTCAAAGTATTTTGTTGAAAGAGGGATTGTATGCGCAAAATTAAAATCAGCAAAGAATTGGCTTATTTTCTTGCAATTGTTCTGCTTTCTTTTGCAGTGGCAATGATTTCATGCACAAACTTCGGCGTGTCAATGATTGTTGCACCTGCCTATATTTTAAGCCAAAAGGTTTCTTTTTTAACTTTCGGCACAGCGGAATATATCGTTCAGGGAATTTTGTTTGTGATTTTTTGTGCGCTTATGAAAAAAGTCCGTCTTTCCTATTTTTGTTCTTTTCTCACAGGTGTAATCTACGGAGCAATTCTTGATTTATGGAGACTGGTTATCCCGCATTTTAATCCGGATATAACGGCTCCGGGCAGTCTTCCTATGTGGATTCGGATTGTATATTTTATCTTAGGTATGCTTCTGACTTCTTTTTCGGTATCTCTGTTTTTCCAAACATATTTGTATCCGCAGGTTTACGATTTCTTTGTTAAGGGTGTAAGTGAAAAATATCAAATTAACCGGACAAAATTTAAAACCGGTTTTGATATGTCTTGCCTTGCGGTTTCCGTCATCATGTCGCTTTTGCTGTTTCATAAATTTGTCGGAGTCGGTGTCGGAACTTTGATTATGGCTTGTATGAACGGAACGCTCATCGGATTTTTCAGTAAAGTTTTTGATAAGTATTTTGCGTTTTTCGCCCGTTTCAAAAAGCTTGAAAAATTTTTTGAAATATGAATAAAAAGCGGACAGAAAAAACAGCAACACTGAAAATGCTGCTGTTAGTTTACTGTCAGCCTAATACTTTTTCAAGCCAGGCTGAAACATCATTATAAACTTTTTCGTGGTTCTCTTCGTTGAGAATCTCATGTCTGTCGCCCGGATACATAATTACCTCAGGTGAAAATCCGGCGTCTTCAAGATTGTCGCACAGAGCGATAATGCCTTTCCCGTTGAATCCGATCGGATCTTTTGCACCGGATATAATCATAATCTGAAGTTCGGGGGAAAGCGTGTATGCCCAGACCGTTGAGCAGGCTGTGTTTGCAAGCGAAACAATATCTCTGACTGCGCCGAGCTTCATTTCGGTTCCGCAAAGCGGATCGTCAAGATAAGCCTGAACATTGGC
>JBJFHW010000270.1:0-9024 GCA_051893965.1 Acutalibacteraceae bacterium | reverse complement strand
CAACATACCCGGCAAAATTCTGCTTGAAATTGAGCACCTTTTTGCCGCCCGGCGTTATGATTAGCTCCGGCACAAAGCGTTCTTTTTCCCTGATTTCAACATTATTCGAAGCGCTTGGAACAACACTGTGAGAAGTCGATTTTGCAAAATATTGATAACTTGCAGTCATGTTTGCATCAACCGTTTCGCCGTCTTTGTTATCGGCAAAGCGAATCGGGCCGTCATTGCTCCAGCGCCAGCTTTCATCGGTCACAATCACCTCTCTGACGCCGCCGTCATAGGTCATTTCAAGCTGTGCAAGCAATTTGGTTTCACTGCCGTATTCCTGCTTTAAGCCCCATGCGCCGACACTTCCGCGATACCAACCGTCGGCAAGCTCAACCGTCAAAGAATTGTTACCCTCTTTGAGCATATCCGTCACATCATAGGTCTGATACTGAACACGCTTGTTATAATCGGTAATTCCGGGAGCCAAGCAAAATGAACCGACTTTTTCGCCGTTGATCCTTGCTTCATAAATTCCGCAGGCTGTGATATAAAGTCTTGCTTTTTGCAGATGCTCTTTTGCGCCGAACGCACGCTTAAAGCAGTCAACCGGATAACGCTTTTGACTTTCCGGTTTGTTGCTTTCAAAAAGGTAATCAATGCCCTGCAAAAGAAAAGATTTTCCGATGACTTTCTTTTTGTTTGCCGTTGCCGCATCGGCTTTGTAATTTCCGGTTATCCATTTTGCCTGCCAGTCGGACGGATTTAAAAGTCCGGTTTCAAATGAAGCTTTTTCGCTCCATTCGCCCTCTTGTGCGTTTTCGTCCCAAAGCTTCACGCGCCAGATAACCTTTGTTCTTGAAGAGAGCGCCTTGCCGCCCCATTTGACATGCGCCATGCGGTCTGACTGCACTTTTCCGCTGTCCCATAAAACAACCGCGTTTTCGTTTTCGGCAACGATTCTGTATGCCGTCTGTTTTTTGCCCGAGTCACAGTTCCAGAAAAGACGGGGCTTTATGATGTCGATTCCGATTGGGTTTTTAAGATATTCTGTTTTCAGATTTACTGCCTTCATAATATTTCTCCGTTAGATTCAATTACTTTCTTGAAATAATAGCCTGATTCTTTTATCGTTCTTTCCTGCGTTACATAATCCACAAAAACAAGTCCGAACCGCGGATCATAGCCCTCCGCCCATTCAAAATTGTCAAGCAGTGACCAATATTGATAACCAAGAACTTTTATGCTCTCGCCGACAGCTCTTTTAACACCGGCAAGCGTTTTTTCAAGATAGGCAATTCTGTGCCCGTCATGTACGCTTCCGTCGGAAAGCTTTCCGTCATAGGCGCACATTCCGTTTTCGGTGACCAGAATCGGAAGCTTATATCTTTCACTGAAAAAGCGCAGTACCCAATAAAGCGTTTCGGGGCAAAGCTCCCAACCGAGAGAGTTTCTTGCAATTCCCTCATCAGGCGTCTGACGATATTTCTTCTGACAGATATAATTCAGTGGTCTATATACATTTACACCGAGAAAATCAAGCT
This sequence comes from Acutalibacteraceae bacterium, assembly GCA_051893965.1. Lineage (GTDB taxonomy): Bacteria > Bacillota > Clostridia > Oscillospirales > Acutalibacteraceae > UBA6857. Next base: position 7,495 of record JBJFHW010000270.1, on the reverse strand, counting down.
TTTCACAGTTTTGTGCCATTTCATTTTTGCCGGCAACAGCTTCAATCACTTTGTCATCGCTTGAACCTTTCACAATTGCGTCCGCCCACCAGTTACAGTCAAACACCTTGAGCGAATTTGAAAAAGTAATCTTTCTTGCTTTTTCAATTTCATATGAACTTTCATCTTTCGGAATATATGCATTTACTGCAAGCGCAAGACCGATTTTCGGCGGCTGTTTTGCATAACGCCTGACGGTTCTGACGGCGGCGCTGTGATAGCGTAAAATGTTTTTGATAAGCACGGGCGCTTTAAACGGTGCCTTTTCAAAAGGTGCGTGCAACCCGATGCTGTAACCTGCGCCCATAAACACGGACGGTTCGTTAATCGTCATCCAATATTTTACCTTGGGCGATAACGCTTCTGTCACAACCTTGACATATTCGGCAAAATCATCAACAGTTTTTCTGTTTGTCAACCCGTCTTTTTTATATACCCAGACAGGCATATCCCAATGATAAAAGGTGCACAGCGGTTCAATTCCGCTTTTTAAAAGTTCATCAACAAGATTTTCATAAAATTCCAGTCCGGCTTTGCTGACAACACCTTCCTGCGGCATAACTCTTGACCAGCTGACAGAAAAGCGATAGGATTTCAGACCCATTTTTTTCATCAGCGCAACATCTTCTTTATATCGGTGAAAATGATCGCAGGCAATGTGACAGTTGTGTCCGTGTTTAATTTTCTTTTGCGGTGCAATGTCCCAGATGCTTGGCGTTCTGCCGTTTTCATTCCAGCCGCCCTCAATTTGCGCAGCGGCAGTTGCTGCACCCCAAAGAAAATTTTCGGGAAACTTATCAGCCATTTTTGCTATCCTCCGGATTTGCTTCTTCAGTTGCTGTTTCTTCCGCTGCAATTTCTTGCGCTGTCTGCTCAACTGTTTCAAGGCCCTTTCTTGCCCTGATTTCTTCCTGCTTTTGAGAAAGTCCCTTTTCAACATTGAGGAAAATAAGCAAAATGGCAAGAATAACGCCTGTTATGGTTTCAAGTCCGACAAAAGCAAAGGTGATGGCGTTTTTAACCGGCTCTGTCTGAACGGCAACAAGTTCGCCTGCCGCATTCATAAACGGTGCAACATAACCGGTTTTTGAAAGCATCATGTTGAAAAGTCCTGTGCAGATACCTACGCTTGAGACCGCAATAATATTGAAAATTGACATGGAAACACCGTCGCATCGGAAACCGTTTTTCCATTCGATATGGTCAAGCACATCGGCAAAAAGAGCCATGAATACATAAGAACACGGAAGACCGCCGATGTTTTTGATGAACTGACCGACAAGAACAACAACCATATTTGTCGGACAGCTCCAGCAAATGGCACTGCCGATTGCATAAAGCACAAAGCCCCACATGGTAACATTTCGTTTACCGAATTTTTTGGCAAGCGGCCAGACGGCAAAAATACCGATTCCCATCGGTATTCCACCGATTACGGAAAGCATGGTCTGTGTGATACCGTCGTTATAGGTGCCCAGAACATAGTTTGAAAAGTAAACCAGACCGAGGTTCTTGAAGCTTGAACCGCAGGTATAAATCAGGAAATAAACAAAAATGATGATGGTATATTTATCCGTAAAAATCGCTTTAAGCTGTTTTTTATAGGGAATTTTTTCTTCCTCACTCCGGCCGCCCTCCAGGGTTACTCTTTCTTTTGTGAAGAAGTATTCAAGGAGGGTCAGCGGCAAAGCAAGGATTGAAAGGATTGTCATAACGGTTATCCATTTGCCCTTGTCAACGCCAAGCATGGGCATGATAACCATGGGGAAAATCAAAGCAACAAGAATTCCACTCATCATGATGGTTGAAATCTGATTGAAAACGGAAAGTGATCCTCTTTGTTCGCTGTTTCTTGTTGAAAGCGGAACCATCAGATTGTGGCTCATGTTGAAAATGGTATATGCGAAAGAATAGAACAGGTTATAGGAAATCATTACCCAGACAGCCTGAACAGTTTCGCTTGCATCGGGAACAACAAAAAGCAAAACGCCCGTTATCGTCAGAAGCGGTGCGGAAAGCAAAAGCCACGGACGCGCTTTGCCTTGCGGGGTTTTTGTTCTGTCGATAATATAACCCATGATAACATTTGTTATTGCGTCAATGATTTTTGAAACAATCGGAAAAATTGTTAAAAATGCACCGCCCCAAAGACCTGTCAGCTTTAAAACATCGGTGTAATAAACATTCAGGTAAGTGGCAAGCACCGCATTCAAAAGCAGCGCTCCCGCAGGGCCTAACAGATAGCCGAGCCATTTTTCACTTTTTTGAACATCCGGACTTTTGATTCTGCTTTCAAAGGCAGATGAATTCATGAACTTTTTCATAAGCTTTCTCCTTTTTCTCCTTGACTTTTCGTCAATTGTATATTACACTTTTATTATATCAACACAATGTCGGTTTTGCAATCATCAGTTTATTTAATAATGGCTATAAAACCGACAGAAATAAAAACAATTGGCGGTATAAAGTTTGAATAAATTCAAACTTGAAGTAAGAAGTAAGAGTGAAAAGTGAAAAGGTGCGGTGATTTTGCCTTAGGCAAAATTGATTATAATTTGTTTAACTTTACTTTTGTGCCTTGCAGCGTAGCGGAAAGGAATGGTCATAAAAATGAATAAAAAAAATAATCAGCGAACCCGACTTTCAAAACTCATGTTCAAAAATGCCATAATGGATCTGCTGAAAGAAAAAGGCACGGTTGACAAAATCTCAGTCAGAGAACTTTGTGAAAAAGCCGAACTGAACCGCTCCACCTTTTATGCGCATTATAATGAGCCAAAGGATCTTCTTATGGAGGTTGAAAACGAACTTCTTCTTTCAACGCAGGAGCATCTGAAAAAAATCGGCGAAGAAAATGACATCGGCGCCCACAAATATATTCTGTCTTTTCTTAAATATATCAAAGATAACGACAAACCGTTTCGCACCCTGCTTGTGGATTCCACTGTTCCGGATTTTCGGTCAAGATTTATGCAGCAGTCCATTCTGCAATTTATTGAAAATCTCAACATCACTTTCAGCAAAGGCGCCGAACAGTATATCTATTCTTATATTCTCAACGGCAGCACAGGCATCATTCTTCAATGGATCCGCTCGGATTATGCCGCAGATGAAAGTATGATTTGTGAACTGTTGTTTTGTATCAACAAAAGCGCACTTGTCAATCTGAATGAATTTTTAATCGACTGAAAGAAAAGAGAAGGACTATGAAACAAAAAAACATTATATTTTATTTTTCCGACCAACAGCGTTGGGACACGATAAACGAAACCGTAACACCGAACATCTGCAAACTTGCCGACGAGGGTGTTTTGTTTGAAAACAACTTCACCTGCCAGCCCGTCTGCGGTCCTGCAAGAGCCTGCCTTCAAACCGGGGTTTATGCAACGCAGTGCGGCTGTTATTTCAACGGCATTGCACTGCCCGACAATATCAAACCGCTTGCGCATTATTTTAACGAAGCGGGCTATGACACGGCATATATCGGCAAATGGCATCTGGCTTCCGACCGGATTGCAGGCATCGGCGTTCACTGTGAAAAAACCGCCGTGCCCAAAGAAAGGCTCGGCGAATACCGCTATTTCAGGGGTGCCGATGTTCTGGAGTTTACTTCCCACGGCTATGATGGCTATGTTTTTGACGAAAACGGAAACAAAATTGATTTTAAAGGCTACCGCGCCGACTGCATCAACGATTTTGCACTTCAATATCTTGAAAACCGTGACCGAAGCCGTCCGTTTTTCATGTTCATCAGTCAGCTTGAGCCGCATCATCAGAACGATCACCACACCTTTGAAGGCTTTCGTGAAACGGTTGATAATTTCAAGGATTATCCCCTGCCCGATGATTTAACATTTTTAAAAGGCGATTATGAGCAGATGTATCCCGATTACCTGTCGGCAATTAACCGACTTGATTATAATGTCGGAAAGCTGACGGAAAAACTCAAACAGCTTGGCATCTATGACGATACGGTTATCATTTATACCTCCGACCACGGCTGTCACTTTAAAACGCGCAACAGCGAATATAAACGAAGCTGCCATGAAAGCTCGGTGCACACGCCGCTTATCATCAAAGGCGGCGGCTTTTCGGGCGGCAAAACGGAAAAGCGGCTGACTTCCCTTATTGATCTTCCGCCAACACTGCTTTCCATGGCGGGAATTGACATTCCGAAAACCTATATGGGTGTTGATTTGACAAAGCAGATGAACGATCCGGGCCAAAAGCGCGACTGCGTGTTCATGCAGATCAGCGAAAGCCAATGCGGCAGAGCTGTCAGAACACCAAAATATAAATATTCCGTACGAAGCGTCGGCGTTAGCGGACAGGCTGTTCATTCTTCAAAAATATATTTTGAAGATTATTTATACGACCTTGAAAATGATCCGAACGAAAAGTATAATCTTATCAAAGACCCGAACTATAAATCCGAAAGGCAGAAGCTTAAAGCCATGCTGATTGACCAAATGAAAAAAGCAGGCGAAAAAACACCCGTCATTTTGCCTGCGGTTAAAAAAAGAGAAAAATAAAACAATGTCTTTGAATTATTTAAGGGAGGAACTATTATAAAATGAAGAAATTTATAAAAAAATCGCTTTGTATCATCTTGTTCGGCACACTGATGCTGACACTTTCCGCCTGCTCAGTCAAAACAGAAAACAGCTTTGTTAAAGAAGTATTTACGGATATGAGCAAAATTTCATACAGTGAAAACTACAAAGAACTGTCTGACAAAAAAACAAACAAAACAAGCGCTTGGCGTCAGGGTATGGTTTCGGGCAACGGATTGCAGGGCTTTGTTGAAAGCGGCTCTCCGTATTCGGATACCTTTATTTTTCAGAACATTCACTTCATTTTGCCGAACGAAAATGTCCGTTACTGCCCCGAAACCTTTGAAGAGCTTGAACCGGTCAAGCAGTCCATCGTGAAAAACGAAGATATAACCGACAACGCAAGCTATGACGATGTTTACAGTTTTCATCCGGGCGGTCAATTGAGACTGAATTTTGACGGAAAAGGCGAGTCGAACTATATCCGTTATACCGACTATGAAACCGCACAGTCAGGCGTTCGTTTTGAAAACAAAAGCGGCATCTGGGAAAGAATATCCTTTACCTCAATGGCGGATTCCGCCGTCATCACAAAACTGAATTCCTCCGACAAAGGCGAAAAAATCAATGTAACACTTTCTTTTGATGACATTTCCACCCTTGCCAATTTCGGCGAGGGCGATGAGGTCAATCTCAAATATAAAAAGCTTACAGGCGAAAATGCCGATTACACCGCCATGGTGGCTCATTATCCCGATTACGAAAACAGCGAGCTGAAAAACGGCGGCTATGCAACGCTTACATACGTTATCACAGTCGGCGGTCAAAAAGAAAAAGTGACACTTGAAAAGAAAACCGATGAAACGCAGTTTTACGGCGAAAACAGCGGTGTCAGAATTACCGATGCCGATGCCGTTTATCTGATTACCATTTCCGACCGCACTTATGATATGGGCGCTTACGGTGATTTTGAAAATCAAACCGATTATGCTTTAACCGATACGCTTTATGCCCGCGCAAAAGCGGTTGCCGATAAATATGCAAAAAACGGTGATTTTGATTATAACGAAGCGCTCCAAAATCATCTTGCCGTTTATAAACCGCAGTTTGATGCTGTGACTTTAACGCTCGGTGAAAACAGCACCGTTTCAAACGAAAGTCTTTTAAACAGCCAGAAAGGAAGCAAAAAAATTGATTCCGCTCTTGCTCAAAGAACCTATTATGCAGGCAGATATGCCTATCTTTGCTGCAGCGGCTATTCAACAAGCCGCCTTTACGGCATGTGGACGGGCGAATGGAAAGCCGGCTGGGGAAGCAAATATACCATGGACGCAAACGTCAATCTGCAAACGTCCTCAATGAACACAGGCAATATGTCCTCAACACCTGTCGGCTACGCCTATTTTATTCTCCGTCAGCTTCCCGACTGGGAGGAAAACGCCTATGCCACCCACGGCTTCAAAGACGCCATACAAGCACCCGTCAACACCGATGGCGACAAAGCTGTTATCACGGAAACCTGCTATCCCTATCCGTTCCGATATTGGAATGCAGGCACCTCCTGGATGCTTCAGCCGCTTTATGAAACCCTTCAGTGCTACGGAAACATAAAAATTCCGCTCAGCGATGAATTTGACCTCAACGCCTTGAAATCGGTTCTTTCTCCGACTGAAGATGATCTGACCGATGCTGAACTTCAAGAAATAACAAACAAAGGCTATTTAAGACTTTCCGAAGATATCCTTCTTCCGCTTCTGACGAAATCGGCGAACTATTGGGCACAGCTGATGACACCGGAATATTATACCGACAAAGACGGCGGCATTCACTATGAAAAAGGCAAAACTTCTCTGAGCAGCGATGAAACCTACTGTATTCTTCCGAGCTATTCGCCGGAAAACAACCCGTCGAATTATCCCAGCCCGTCCGATGCCAACTGCGCAATTGATATTGCCGCCTGCCGCGACAATCTGAATATGCTCATTGATATTATGCATAGAGTAACCCCCGAAGCAGACACTTCCAAATGGGAAAATCTGCTTAACAAGCTGCCGCCTTATCTCTATGACGAAACAGGCGCACTGAAAGAATGGGCAACCACCGCCTTTGAAGAAAACAACACACACAGACATTTAAGCCATCTTTACTGTGTGTGGCCGCTGTTTGAAACGCAAAACAACGAAAAGCTCAAAGAGGCCTCTTTGCAGGCGATTGCAAACAGAGAAAGCGAAAACGAAGCCAGCCACGCTCTGGTTCACCGCAGTCTGATTGCCGCAAGACTCAAAGACAGAGTAAGTCTGACAACCGCCTTAACCAAGCTGATGAACCACAAAATCAGATATGACTCTTTGATGACAAACCATGATTATGACAGAGGCAGCTGCTACTGCACCGACTTTGCAATCGGCTATCTGGGCATCATCAACGAAAGCCTTGTTTATTCAAACGAGGAAGAAATTGAAATTCTTCCCGCGCTACCGAACACAGGGTTTGACAAAGGCACAGTGACCGGAATCAAAGCCCGCACGCAGGCAACCGTTGAAAAGCTTGAATGGGATAGCGAAAACGGCACGGCAACCGTTACTGTCAAATCAGACATTAAGCAAAAAATCAAAATATCCTGCGGTCTTTCAGAAGATGAGCAGACACTGACTTTTAAGCCGAACGAAACAAAATCTGTGACATTTAAGCTTCATTAAAATTTAAGCCGTCCGCACTCAAATTTGTGCAGACGGCGTTTTTTACTGTTAATCATTACCCGGCATACTGCTGACTTCAAAAAGGCTATTCCAGTTTGAATAATATTCATATTGCTTGATAAGCTTTCTTGCCTGAATATAGTCATAGGCTTTTTTGTGGAAAGTGTCAAGCTCTTTTGAAGCTTCTTTCAAAGCGGCATTTTT
>JBJFHW010000269.1:0-9084 GCA_051893965.1 Acutalibacteraceae bacterium | reverse complement strand
ATATCACCGCTTCCATTGATGAAATCAGAAACAAAATTGCCGTGAACGAACAGCAGTCTGCGGATTTTCTTTCGCAGTGCGCCGTTCTGAAAAATTCAATTGAACACAACAACGCAACCATTGAAAGAATCAATAAAGAAAAAGGATCTTCCGAGCAGAACAGACAGCAGCTTGAAAAAGAGATTGCATCGGAAGAAAAGCTGATTTCACAGATTAAAAAAATCATTTCGGAAAAAACAGAAAAGCTTGCCCTTGTTGAAAAACAGCTTGACAAGATGCAGACGCAGGGCGGCTCAATCGAAGACGAAGCTTCGGTGATTACCAAAAAGATTGCAGACCTGACAAAGCTTCTTTCCGATTGCCGTGTTGAATTTTCAACGGCAAAATCTTCTCTTGATGAGATCAATCTCAGACTTGAAACAATTTCTTCGCTTTCACAGCAAAAAAGCGAGGCATTTGCTCAGCTTGAAAAAGAAAAAAAGCAAGCCGATGCGGCTTATGAAGCTTCCAAAGAAAAGCTTGTTTCCCTGACGAATACCGTCAACGGCCTTTCCATGATTTTTACAAAGCACAGTGAAAAGGTGCAAAGGCTCAAAGGCGAAATTGATACGGCTGTTTTTGAAAATGAACACCTTTCTTCAAAAGCGAAAATGCTTGAAGACCTTGAAAAGAACATGGAGGGTTATTCGGGCGCGGTCAAAGCCGTTATGAAAGAAAGCGAAAAAGGAACGCTCAAAGGTATTGAGGGAACGGTTTCAAAGCTTATCACCATGAAAAGAGAATATGCGCTTGCCATTGAAACGGCACTCGGTGCGGCGGTTCAGAACATCGTTTGCCAAAGCGAAAACGATGCCAAGCGTGCCATTGAATTTTTAAAGCGCGGCAATTTCGGCCGTGCAACCTTTCAGCCGATAAGCTCCGTTAAGGGCAAAACACTTTCCGAAAGCGGATTCGAAGATTGTGACGGCTTTGTGGGTGTTGCAGACACACTTGTTGACTGTGACGAAAAATACCGTGAAATTATGGTTTCGCTTCTTGGCAGAACGGTGATTGCGGAAGATCTTGACTATGCCGTTGTGATTGCTAAAAAATATAAATATCACTTTAAAATCGTAACGCTTGACGGGCAGGTGGTCAATGCCGGCGGTTCCATTACCGGCGGTTCACAGGCAAGAAGCGCAGGCATTATTTCAAGAGGCCTGGAAATTGAAAGGCTTCACCAAAAATATCAGCAGGAGAAAGCCGCGCTTGAAGAAAAAAAGAGCGAATATGAAAGATTGCTTTCCTCTTTGAAAGACGAAGAAGAAAAACTTGAAACTTCAAAACAGCTTCTGTCTTCGTGCACACAGGAAAAAATCAGGCTTGAGGGACAAAAGCAGCTTGTTTTTGAACAGTACTGCGCTGCAAAACAGGCTCTTGACGAACTTGAAAGCGAAAAGGAAGCCTGCAAACAGAGAATTTCAGAAATGAATATATCTGCCGAAAAATCGCAGACACTCCTGGAAAGCTATGAAAGCGAAATTCAGAACTGCGAAAGCGCTCTTTCGTCACTCGGCGAAAAGAAAGAAGAAATCACACGCTCAAGCGAAGATATATCGCAGAAAATGTCTGCTTTGCGCCTTGAAATTCATGACGCGCAAAAAGACCTTGCCGTCAGAACACAAAGCATGAACCTCTTAAAAGCAAGGCTTGTTGAGGGCGAGGACAAGGAAAAAGAGCTTGAAAACGAAATTTCACAGATCAACCGAAACAGCGACGACCTCAGAGCACAGATCAAAGACCTTGAAACAAGGGCAAAAAATCTTGCTCAGCGCAGTGAAATGATGAAGCAGGATATTGTTTCGCTTCAGAACGAAAGAAGCAATTTTGAAAGCGAAAACGGAAAGCTTCGTTCTCTTGAAAAAGAAAAGAATTCCGAAAGAGAAACCTTAAGCGGAGAAAAAGCAAGGCTTGAAGAGCGCAGAAACTCCATGCAGGAGGAATATGACGCAACAATCAACAAGCTTTATGACGAATATCAGCTGACGCTCAGAGAAGCGATGAACGAAACGGAAAAAACCGCCGATCCTGTCGGCGCAAGAAAACGTCTTGCGGAAATCAAGAACAAAATCCGCGCGCTGGGCAGTGTGAATGTCGGAGCGATTGACGAATATAAAGAAGTCAGCGAACGATATGAGTTTATGTCAACACAGCTTTCCGATGTTGAAAAATCGAAAAAAGAACTGACAAGACTCATTGACGAACTGACGGATAAAATGTCGGTTCAGTTCAGAGAAAAATTTTCCAAAATCAACAGCTTTTTCGGTGAAACCTTTAAAGAGCTTTTCGGCGGCGGCCACGCGGAAATTTCTCTTGTTGACCCCACGAATGTTCTTGAAAGCGAAATTGATATAAAGCTTCAGCCACCGGGCAAAAATGTTAAGCGACTTGATTCGCTTTCGGGCGGTGAAAAAGGGCTTTCGGCAATTTCCTTGCTGTTTGCCATTTTAAAGGTGAACCCTGCGCCGTTTTGTATTTTCGATGAGGTTGAAGCGGCGCTTGACGATGTAAATGTCACAAGATATGCCCAGTATGTGCGCAGAATGACAAGCAACACGCAATTCATTCTGATAACGCACAGAAGAGGCACCATGGAAGAAGCGGATATGCTTTACGGAATCACCATGCAGGAACAGGGCGTATCCAAGCTTCTTGAGCTGAAAACGGCGGAGCTTGCAAGTAAGCTCGGAATCACGAATTAAGGAGGAAACATTATGGGTATTTTTCAGAAATTAGGTTTCGGACTGAGAAAAACAAGAGCCGGAATGCCCAAAAACATCGAGGATATTCTCGGCGCCTATGAAGAAATTACAGACGATCTTTATGATGACCTTGAAGAAGCACTCATCATGGGCGACGTCGGTATGCAGACTGCTTGCGATATTGTTGAAAAGCTTCGCGAAAGAGTGGAAGCCGGCGATGTCAGAAATCCAAAGCACGCAAAAATGATTATTTCGGACATCGTTGCCGAAATGCTTGACGGCGGCGAAGATATGGGCTTGATTACCGTTCCGTCTATCATTCTTGTTATCGGTGTCAACGGTGCCGGAAAAACAACCACCATCGGAAAAATGGCGGCAATGTATAAAGCACAGGGCAAAAAAGTCATTCTCGGTGCGGCTGACACTTTCCGAGCCGCCGCAATTGAGCAACTTGAAGTCTGGGCAGACAGAGCCGGTGTTGATTTAATCAAGCACAACGAGGGTGCCGACCCGGCGGCAGTTGTTTTTGACACGATTGACGCAGGAATAAACCGCGACTGTGATATCATAATCTGCGACACGGCGGGAAGACTTCATAATAAGAAGAATCTTATGGACGAGCTTTCAAAAATCTGCCGTGTTGTTGACAAAAAACTGCCTTATGCCGACCGTGAAATTCTTCTTGTGCTTGACGCAACAACGGGACAAAACGGTGTCAACCAGGCAAGAGAATTCATGAATGCCGCCGAAATCACGGGACTTACGGGTATTGTTCTGACAAAGCTTGACGGAACGGCAAAGGGCGGCGTTGTGCTCACCATCAAAAATGAACTGAAGCTTCCGGTTAAGTTTGTCGGCGTGGGTGAAAAAATTGATGATTTGCAGCCGTTTAATCCCAAGGCGTTTGCAACGGCTCTTTTTGAAAACACGGAGCTTACCCATGCAAACGAGGACGAAAGCGGTGAAGAATAATGAAATTCATTCTTGCCACACATAACAAAAAGAAATGTGCCGAAATGCAAAGAATTCTTTCACCTTTAGGTGTTGAGGTCTATACTGCCGAAATGCTCGGAATCGACCTAACGGACGCCGAAGAAACGGGAACAACCTTTGCCGAAAACGCGCAAATAAAAGCCAGAAGCGGCTGTGAAGAAAGCGGTTACCCCTGCATTGCGGACGACAGCGGCCTTTGCGTAGATTTTCTCGGCGGTGAGCCGGGCGTTTACAGCGCAAGATATTCGGGCGAGCACGGAAACGATGAAGCCAATATTGAAAAGCTGCTTGAAAAACTGAAAGATGTGCCGTATGAAAAAAGAGACGCGCATTTTATGTGTTCGGTTTGCGTATGCTTCCCGGACGGCAGAGAACTCAGCCTTGACGGCAAATGCTTTGGCAAAATCGGCTTTGAAAAACGCGGAAACGGCGGCTTCGGCTATGATCCGGTTTTCATGGTGGGAGAAAAAAGCTTTGCCGAACTTTCTGCTGAAGAAAAAGACGAAATCAGTCACAGGGGCAACGCTTTGAGAAAACTTGTCAAAGCTCTGCCTGAGTATTTAGATTAAAAGGAGACAAACCTATATGACGGGAAAAGAACGCGCTGCTTTCAGAGCGAAAGCAAATTCTCTCGAGCCGCTTTTTCAAATCGGCAAGGGCGGAATTTCCGATGCTTTTATCAAACAGACGGACGACGCGCTGAAAGCAAGAGAACTGATTAAGATTAAGGTTCTTCTGGAATCTTCTCCGGTAACTCCGCGCGAGGTTGCCGATGAAATTTCAAAGGCAACAGGCGCCGATGTGATTCAGGTAATCGGCGGCGTGATTGTGCTTTACAGAGAAAGTCCGGAGCTTCAAAAAAAGCTTGCGCAAAAAGAAAAGAACAAAAAAGCGGCGGCAAAAAAGGCAAAAGAAAAGTTTTATGCCGAAAGAAGAGCCGAAAGCAAAAAACGCTTTTATGTTTCACAGCGTAAAGGAAAATGAAAAGAGTCGGAATTTTCGGCGGAACTTTTAACCCGCCGCACCTTGCACACAAGCGGCTTGCGCTTGAAATGAAAGAAAAGGTAAAGCTTGATCAGATAATCGTTATTCCGACCTTTATCCCTCCGCATAAAGCGGCAAAGGACCTTGCGGGCGGCGAAGACAGACTTAAAATGTGTAAGCTGACCTTTTTTGAAGATTTTTTCTTTGTCAGCGACACGGAAATCATGCGCCAAGGCAAAAGCTATACTTATGATACGCTTTGTCAGCTGAAAAAAAACGGTGAAAATGAAAAACTCTTTTTGATTATCGGCTCGGATATGCTTTTGTCGTTTGATAAGTGGTACCGATATAAAGACATTTTAACCATGGCAACGCTTTGTGCCGTTTCAAGGCAGGACGATGTGCCACTGCAGGAGCTTCGCTCTTATGCAAAAGATGTTCTGGGACTTTGCGAAGAAAAAGGGGAAATTATCATTTCTTCCTCAAAGCCGTTTGAGCTTTCGTCCACATTGATTCGCGAAAAAATCAAAAACGGCGAAGATGTCAGCGGATATATCGAAAAAAACACATTTGAATATATAACACAAAAGGAACTGTATAAATGACTTATATTGAACGCGCAGATGAGTTTAAAAACTTGCTTTCAGAAAGGCTTAAAGAAAAAAGATTCATTCATTCGCTGAATGTTGCCGAAAGTGCGGTCTGTCTTGCCGAAAAATACGGCGCAGACAAGGAAAAAGCGTATATCGCAGGCTTGCTTCATGACTGCACGAAAAATGAAAATGCAGACACACAGTTGCAAATGATGACAGATGATGGTATAATACTAAGTCGGACCGAGCTTAATAACAAAAAGCTTTGGCACGCAATCAGCGGCGAGGTTTATGCGCGCAAAGTGCTTCAAATTGAGGATAAAGAAATTCTCGGTGCGATAAGATACCATACAACGGGCAAAGCCGGAATGACGCTGCTTGAAAAAATCATTTATATCGCAGATTATATTTCTGCCGAACGCGATTATCCCGATGCCAACGTGATGCGGGCTCTTTCGGAAAAAAGCCTTGAAGAAGCGGCGCTTTATTCGCTGAAATTTTCACTGAAAAATCTTTCGGAAAATGAACGTGTGATTCATTGCGACAGCGTTAATTTTTATAATGAACTGATCATCGAAAAAAACAAAACCGACAGCGAAAGGACTGAGATATATGACAGAACTTGAACTTGCAAAAGAAATGGTCAGAGTGCTTGATAAAAAGAAAGCCACAGACATCAAAGCCATTCATATAACGGAATATTCCATTGTTGCCGATTATTTTATTATTGCAACCGGAACGTCAAACACCCATGTGCGGTCCCTTGCAGATGAAATTGAATATGAACTGTCTCAAAAGGGCGTTGAGCCGAACCACATCGAGGGCAAGGCAACCGGCTGGATTTTGCTTGATTACGGCTGTGTTGTTCTTCATATTTTCACCGGTGAAAGCCGTGAATATTATAATCTGGAACGCCTTTGGGCAGATGCCGAAGAACTGGATATTTCGGATATTGTCAATGAATAAAAATTTTAAAATATAGCCGGCTGCCGGAATCGGAAAACCGTTTCGGCGGCGGCAAAGTCTAAGTATCGGAGTGATAAACTTGTATTACGATTTTAAAAAGACAGAAAAAAAGTGGCAGGACAAATGGGAAGAAAGCGGCGTTTTTCATGCAAAGCAGGACTTCTCACTGCCGAAGTACTATTGCCTGATTGAGTTCCCTTATCCGTCGGGACAGGGACTTCATGTCGGACACCCGAGACCGTATACGGCGCTTGATATTATTGCAAGAAAAAAGCGCCTTGAGGGCTATAACGTTCTTTATCCGATCGGCTGGGACGCTTTCGGTCTGCCGACGGAAAACTATGCAATCAAAAACCACATTCACCCCGAAGTGGTTACAAAAAACAATATTGCACATTTCAAAAAACAGCTTCAGTCTCTCGGCTTTTCCTTTGACTGGAGCCGTGAAATAAACACGACCGATCCTTCTTATTATAAATGGACGCAGTGGATTTTTCTTCAGATGTTCAAAAAAGGTCTTGCCTATAAAAAAGAAATGGCAGTCAACTGGTGTACCTCCTGCAAATGCGTTCTGGCAAACGAAGAGGTTGTTAACGGCGTCTGCGAACGTTGCGGCAGTGAAGTCATACATAAAACAAAGAGCCAGTGGATGCTCAAAATTACCGAATATGCCGAAAGACTGCTCAACGACCTTGATGAGCTCAACTATATTGACCGCGTAAAAATTCAGCAGAAAAACTGGATCGGCAAGTCAACCGGCGCAGAGGTTGATTTTTCAACAACGGTCGGCGATACACTCACGGTTTACACAACCAGACCGGACACACTTTTCGGCGCAACCTATATGGTAATTTCTCCCGAACACCCGTTTGTTGAAAAATGGGCGGACAAAATTTCAAACATTGACGCAGTCAGAGAATACCAGGCCGCGGCGGCAAGAAAGTCCGATTTCGAGCGTACCGAGGTCAACAAAGACAAAACCGGCGTTAAGCTTGAGGGCGTTATGGCCGTCAATCCCGTTAACGGCACTGAAATTCCCGTTTTCATTTCCGACTATGTTCTTGTTTCTTACGGAACAGGTGCAATCATGGCTGTTCCCGCGCATGATACGCGTGACTGGGAATTTGCAAAGAAATTCGATCTTCCCATTATTGAAGTTGTTGCCGGCGGCGATGTCACAAAAGAGGCATTCACCGACTGCGCAACAGGTGTTATGGTCAATTCCGGGTTCCTCAACGGTCTTTCGGTTGAGGACGCAAAGGTAAAAATTATTGATTGGCTTACCGAAAACGGCAAGGGTCACAAAAAAGTCAACTATAAGCTTCGTGACTGGGTGTTTGCCCGTCAGAGATACTGGGGTGAACCGATCCCGATTGTTCACTGCGAAAAATGCGGCATGGTGGCTTTGCCCGAAAGCGAGCTTCCGCTGAAGCTTCCGATGGTTGAAAGCTATGAGCCGACCGAGACCGGCGAATCTCCGCTTGCAAAAATGACGGATTGGGTCAACACCACCTGCCCGAAATGCGGCGGACCTGCAAAGCGCGAAACAGACACAATGCCTCAGTGGGCAGGCTCTTCGTGGTATTTCCTGCGTTACTGCGACCCGCACAACGACAATGCGCTTGCTTCAAAAGAAGCGCTTGATTACTGGATGCCCGTTGACTGGTATAACGGCGGCATGGAGCACACAACGCTTCACCTGCTTTACAGCCGTTTCTGGCATAAGTTCCTTTATGACATCGGCGTTGTGCCTTCAAGCGAACCTTATATGAAGCGCACAAGCCACGGCATGATTCTCGGCGCAAACGGCGAAAAAATGAGTAAATCGCGCGGCAATGTTGTCAACCCCGATGAGGTTGTTGAACAGTACGGCGCGGACACAATGCGTACTTATGAAATGTTTGTCGGCGATTTTGAAAAAGCCGCTCCCTGGAATCCTCAGGGCGTGAAAGGCTGCAAGCGTTTCATCGACAGAGTCTGGTCGCTTCAGGAAATCGTCAACGACAACAGCGGTTATACACCCGAACTGGAATCACTCATGCACAAAACCATCAAAAAGGTCAGCGAAGATATTGACACGCTCAAATTCAACACCGCAATTGCTTCCATGATGACGCTTGTCAACAAGATGTATGAAATCGGAAGCATCACAAAAGATGACCTGAAAACACTGACGCTGCTGTTTAATCCGTTCGCTCCGCACATGACCGAAGAACTTTGGGAAGTGATGAATTTCGGCGGCACGGTAACTTCACAGAAGTGGCCGGAATATGACGAAAGCAAATGCTCGGACGATCTGATTGAAATTGCCGTTCAGGTTAACGGTAAGGTCAGAGCAAGACTTTCTGTCAGTGCAGACATTGAAAGCGCTGACGCCATTGAACTTGCGAAGAAAGAAGAAAAAGTCGCTTCGGAAATCAGCGGCAAAAACATTGTCAAAGAGCTTTATGTTAAAGGCAGACTTGTTAATATTGTTGTTAAATAAGCATTTATAAAAAAATATCAAAAAATATCGCTTTATTTAACAAATTCTTTTGCTTTTGTCTTAAATTTTCTCTTGACAAGCTTTCAATCATGCTGTATAATTGATGACGTATCCTATATGGAAATATACCCCTGCTATGAGGCGGAGGGAGGGAATTATAGATGAGTCAGGTCAAAGTTAAGGAAAACGAATCCCTTGACAGTGCTCTCAGACGTTTTAAAAGACAGACTTCTCGTGACGGTATCATCCAGGAAGTTCGTAAGAGAGAACACTATGAGAAGCCTTCTGTTGCAAGAAAAAAGAAGTCTGAAGCTGCTCGTAA
>JBJFHW010000268.1:0-1975 GCA_051893965.1 Acutalibacteraceae bacterium | reverse complement strand
ATCATCGGTAAGTTCGGCGCAGGCGTTGTTCTTCTCAAGCCTGCCGCACCCGGTACCGGCGTTATCGCCGGCGGTCCCGTCCGTGCCGTTGTTGAAACAGTCGGCATTAAGGACATTCGTACAAAAGCTCTTCGTTCCAACAATCCGTGCAACGTTGTAAGAGCTACAATTGACGGTCTTTCAAAGCTTCGCAACGCTGAAGAAGTTGCTCAGGTTCGTTCAAAGACAGTCAAAGAAATTTTAGGTTAAGGAGGGCGAAGTTATGGCAAATGTTAAAGTTAAGCTTGTAAGAAGTCTTATCGGCTCAAAGGAAGATCAGATTGCCACCGCCCATTCTCTTGGTCTTCGCAAAATCGGCGACGAAAAGGTTCAGCCGGACAACCCGCAGACTCAGGGTAAGGTGAAGAAAATTTCTCATCTTATCGAGGTAACCGAAGCTTAAACAAGGAGGTGCGAAAACAAATGAAATTGCACGAACTTACACCGGCAGCAGGCTCAACAAAAGCGCGCAAGCGTATCGGCCGCGGCGTCGGTTCCGGCCAGGGTAAAACCGCCGGTAAAGGTCACAAGGGTCAGAAAGCCCGTGCAGGCAGAGGAATGCGCCCCGGATTTGAAGGCGGTCAGATGCCACTGCAAAGACGAATTCCCAAGAGAGGTTTCGTCAACATCTTCAGAACAGAGATGGCAATTGTGAATGTTGCTGCGCTTGAAAAAGCATATGATAACGGCGACACAGTAACAGCTGATTCTCTTGTTGAAAAAGGTCTCGTTAAGAAAGTTCTTGACGGTGTTAAAATTCTCGGAAACGGTGAAATCACAAAGTCTCTCACTGTTGAAGCAAACGCTTTCAGTGAGTCTGCAAAGCAGAAGATTGAAGCTGCAGGCGGAAAGACCGAGGTGATCTGAGAATGATTAGTACCTTTATAAATGCATGGAAAATTGCAGATCTTCGCAAGAAGATGCTTTTCACCGCACTTATAGTTTTGATTTTCAGAATCGGTGCTGCCATTCCCGTTCCGTTTACCGATATTACTTCCGGTATTACTCCGGACGGCAGCGAAACATTTATGAACTATTTGAACATGATGACAGGTGACGCGTTTAACTACGGTACTATTTTCGCAATGTCGGTAACACCCTACATCAACAGTTCAATTATCATTCAGCTTCTCACCGTTGCAATTCCCGCCCTTGAAAAACTTTCAAAAGAGGGTGAGGAGGGAAGAAAGAAAATTGCAACAATCACCCGTTACACAACCGTTGGTCTTGCTCTTTTACAAAGTACGGCATACTTCATTTACCTTCGTGCAAAAGGTTACATCGTAACCGACGCAGAGGGCAATCAGTTCACCGGCTTTGCTGCTGTTCTTCAGGCTTTAACAATTATCCTGGTTCTTACGGCAGGTTCGAGCTTTATTATGTGGCTCGGCGAGCAGATTAACGACAAGGGTATCGGAAACGGCGTTTCCATTATCCTTTTTGCCGGTATCGTTTCCCGTATGCCGACATTGGTAACAACCTTCTATCAATACTTCATCGGCGGCGGCGCATATTACGCATTGGTTCCCATCGTAATTGTCTGCCTGCTTGCGATGGTTGCATTCATCGTCTGGATGGATAATGCTGAACGCAGAATTCCGGTTCAGTACGCAAAAAGAGTTGTCGGACGCAAGATGTACGGCGGTCAGAGCACACATATTCCCATCAAGGTTAATATGTCGGGCGTTCTTCCCGTTATCTTCGCTTCTTCCATTCTTTCTCTTCCGCCCACAATTGAAATGTTCATGAATGAAGATAACATGAGTAATGCTACCAAGACTTTCTTCAGCCTCTTCTCTTCTTCTCATTGGGCATATGCAATTATGTATTTTGTACTCATTTTGTTCTTTGCCTATTTCTATGCAAGCATTCAGTACAATCCGGTTGAAATGGCAAACAATATCCGTAAAAACAGCGGTATGATTCCGGGTATCCG
>JBJFHW010000267.1:0-1988 GCA_051893965.1 Acutalibacteraceae bacterium | reverse complement strand
TACCTTTCTCTGCCTTCTGTTAGAAACTCATCCCCTAACTTTCCGTGAAGAATCGAAAAATAGCAAAGAAAACAGTTTTGCCGCAGGAAAATGAAACCTGCGGATTTTTTGTTAATTCGGCAGGCACCAACTGTATACTCACGCGGGATAGCAAAGAGGTCGGTCTGACCGTACTGCCCGCGCGGGAAAGTTGCCTCTTTAGTTTGTGCCGAGGGGCAATTGGTGCTGAAAAATGACAATCTGCCACCGGCGCCCGTGCGGCGAAGCCGCACACTTTGCGCTGCTTCAGCAGCGCAAAGAACAAAACCAAAGGTTTTGTCGGGGCGCCGCCCCGGTTGTTTCCTGAACCCACTGACCTCAAGCTGCAACTTTTATTAAAATTTCACGCTTTTACTGTAAAGCGAAACTGTCCCTTTAAAATATCTTAATTTTGTGCATTTATTTAAGGTCAGAGTTATTATATACTTTTTTCAATAAGTGCAAAGTCCCATATTCTGTTACCGCTTCTGAGCTTTGCACTTACCGTACGGAATTTTAATATCAGGGTGGTGCCAATGAAAAAAATTGCAGTAATCAATGATTTGTCGGGCTTTGGAAAATGTTCGCTGACAGCGGCAATTCCGATTATTTCCGCTCTCGGTGTGCAGTGCTGTCCGCTTGTGACGAGCGTGCTTTCTAACCAGACAGGCTATGACAGCTTTTATATGCGCGATTTCACGGACGATATGAGACCGTGCATGGAAGAATGGAAAAAGCTTGGCGTTCATTTTGATGCAATTCTTTCCGGTTTTATTGCAAACAGCCGCCAGGGTGAAATTATTTCGGAGTTTATCGACACCTTTGCCGATGAAAACACGCTTGTTGTTGTTGACCCGGTTATGGCGGACGACGGCGAACTGTGCAAATGCTATGACGACAAAAGCGTCAAAGCAATCTATGAACTTTGCAAAAAAGCAGACATCATAACGCCGAATCTGACGGAGCTTTGCCTGCTTTGCGGTGAAAGCTATTCAAAGATAATCGCTCTTGAAAATGACGATCTGCTTGAAAAAATCAAACAGATGTCACAAGAGCAAAGCGGTGAAAGTGGCAAAACCGTCATTACAACGGGAATTTGTCTCGGTAAAGACGAAATCGCAAACGGCGTTTATGAAAACGGCAGGTTTGATGTGATCAGAACGCCCAGAAGCGGCGAAAGCTTTTCGGGAACCGGCGATATTTTTTCGTCTTTCATCACAGCACAAAGCGTGAAAGGCGTACCGATGAAAAAAGCAACCGAACAAGCCGCCGGGTTTATTCTTGAAGCCATTGAAACAACGGTTCAAGACGGGTTCGGTGAAAATAAACACTATGAAGCCGACGGCACCCATTTTGAAAAAATACTTTATAAATTAGGTAACATATGACCAAAGAACGAAAGGAATGAAAAAGGGTTGCCCCCTCAATCATAAAAGGTGAAACAAAAATGAATCAGAAAAAGATGTTTAAAATCTGCCTGACCGGACTTATGGCGGCAATTATCGCTGTATTTACTGCATTTATCAAATTCAATACCGGAATCAATGACGGTTATCTTCATTTCGGCGATTCCATGATTTATCTTGCAGGCTGTATTCTCGGACCGTTCGGCATCATTTCTTCCGCAATCGGCGGAGCACTTGCCGACATTCTTGCAGGCAGTGCCGTCTGGGCGATTCCGACAGCAATCATTAAATCGCTCAACTGCATACCGTTTGTTGTTGCATCGCATTTTTACATTAAAAAGAAACCGTTCCGCATTATTAATCTTTATACCGTACCGATGGTTGTGCTCTCCGGTCTGATTACGATTTTCGGCTATCTTCTTGCCGAGGGACTGATGTATTCTTTCCCGACGGCATGGACCTCCGTTCCGTTCAGCATCATTCAGGCTGTCGGAAGCGCGATAATCTTTATCCTTGTTGGTGCGGCGCTTGAGGCGGCAAAAATCAACAAGCTTCTGAACATAG
>JBJFHW010000266.1:0-1988 GCA_051893965.1 Acutalibacteraceae bacterium | reverse complement strand
AAAACTTGAAAAATCCGCAGGAAACTTCATTTCCTTTTAAATATTGCTCCATTTCGTCTTCATCAAGCGAAACATTACAGTAATATTCATCGTATTCTTCATCATAAGCATAATGTTCGCACTGTTCACAGCATGAAGCCATATCATCATTTCCTTTCAAATATTCATCTTTTATGAACGCGCTT
The DNA here is from genome assembly GCA_051893965.1 of Acutalibacteraceae bacterium. Lineage (GTDB taxonomy): Bacteria > Bacillota > Clostridia > Oscillospirales > Acutalibacteraceae > UBA6857. The sequence continues at coordinate 1,803 of JBJFHW010000266.1, read as the reverse complement.
CTATATTATCACTGTGCACCGTTTTAATCAAGTGAATACTTCTCTTTATATTCGTTATATTTTTTTACGAATTCTTCGTTGCTGCGCTTTTTATATTCATTCAGATATGCGTGAAGATCCAAATTACCCTGCGGAATTTCAATGATGCTTGCCGCAATTTCCGAACAGTGATCCGATACCCTTTCAAGCACGGAAAGAACATCGGAAAAAACAAGGCCGGATTCAAAGCCGCATTTTCCGCAAAGCGTTCGGTCAATATGCCTGCCTTTTGCCTTTGCTGTCAGTCGGTCAACCACCTGTTCAAGCGGCTCAACACTTTGGGCAAGAGCGATATTATTTTCGCAAAAAGCCTGCTTTGTCATGGCAATAATATCATTTACTGCCCTCATGATAACGTCAAGCTCTTTTTTTGCTTCCTCGGTAAATTCAATTTTTTCTTCAAAAATCTGCTTGGAATAAATTTCAAGATGCACCGCATGGTCGGAAAGTCGTTCAAAGCCACCGGTGACAACAAGCAGCTTTGAAACCTCCTTGCTGTTTGCCGAGGAAAGCTCTTTTGTGTTCAGTCTGACAAGATAAGAGCTTATTACGTCCTCATATTTATCAAGCTTCTTTTCCGTTTCAATAATCGCTTCAGCATCGTTTTCGTTAAAGTTCAACAGCATCGCAGACGCTTTATTCAGAACGTTACCTGCTTCCTGCGCCATATCGCAGACCTTTTCGCGGCACTGCGAAACTGCTAGAGCCGGATTGACAAAAAAGCGTTCGTCAAGAATGATTTCCTGCGTGGGTTCTTCTTTTTTATCTCTGACCATAGCGCAGGAAATTTTTTCAAGCAGTTTTGAGCCGGGCAGAAATACGGCAGTTGCCACTGCGTTGCAAAGAGTGTGTATGACGGCAATTGAAACCGTGTTTGCCGGCTCGGAAACAATCCGGTAATGCAAGAACGCATTGGAGCCGTAAAACAAAATCATGATGATAACGGCGCCGAGCAGATTGAAATTCAGATGAATCGTTGCGGCGCGCTTTGCATTTTTGCTTGCGCCCACAGAAGAAATCATAGCGGTGATGCACGTTCCGATGTTTTGACCGAGAATGATCGGCAGTGCCGCGCCGACAGAGATCTGACCGGTCATGCAAAGCGCCTGGAGCACGCCGACCGAAGCCGAGGACGATTGCAAAATTGCCGTCAGCAGCGCTCCCGCAAGAAGACCGAGAATCGGATTTTCAAAAAGCACGAACATTTTTGTGAAAGCCGGAACTTCGCTTAGTCCCGAAACCGCATTGGAAGCCGTTTCCATTCCGAACATCAGAACGGCAAAGCCGACAAGAATCATACCCGTATCGCGCTTTTTTGAATTTTTCATAAAAACATAAAGAATGACGCCGATAAGCGCGATGACCGGCGTGAACGAACTCGGCTTTAAAAGATTAAGCAGAATACTGCCGCCCTCAATTCCCGTAAGGCTGAGAATCCATGCCGTCAAAGTTGTTCCGACATTGGCGCCGATGATGACGCCGACCGATTGGGAAAGCGTAAGGATACCCGAGTTTACAAAACCGACCACCATAACCGTGGTTGCCGAAGATGACTGGATAACGGCCGTTACAACGATTCCGAGCAAAAACGCCGTCAGCTTGTTTGAAGTGAAGCGTTCAAGAAGCGCCGACATCTGACCGCCCGCCTTTTTTTCAAGCGCGGTACCCATATAGTTCATGCCGAAAAGAAACAGCGAAATTCCCCCGACAAAAGTTAAAACATCAAATATATCCATAATTATGACCATTCCTTTCCGCTGTGCT